>NZ_JBIVHS010000001.1:0-257100 GCF_044749365.1 Kitasatospora sp. NPDC089509
CGGCGCGGGGCCCCGCCCCCCCCCCGGCGGGGGGGGGGGGGGGGGGGCCCCCGCGGGGGCGGGGGGCCGGTGGGGGGGGGGGGGGGGGGGGCCCCCCCCCCCGGCCCCCACCACAGCCGTGTCATCCGGCGGAAGTGCCGGAGCACGCGGAGAATGCGGCAGTGGATCGTCATCGAACCTCCTGGTGGAGCGGATTCGTCGAGTTGTGGTGGACCGTATCCGGTGCCACTGACAATCGACCTCCGACGGGCGATCCTCGCGATCCGGACAAGGTGCCCATCGGGAACCGGGAATGACGTACTGTCACATTAATTCGTAAATGAATTCCCAAAGCAGAATACGGGTGTTAGCGTGCGGCTCGCCGAACTCTCTCGGACCAGAGAAAGTGGGGGAAGGCCATGCGACACGAATTCTCCGGGCGGACGGTCCTGCCCGGCGATCCCCGTTACCGGACGCTGAGTCAGGGCTTCAACCAGCGCTGGCACAGCAGTCCCGCCCGGATCCGGCTGGTGGCCGACGAGGCCGACGCGGTGGCCGAGTTGAGCCGGGTGCTGGACGACGGGCTGCGCCCGACCGTGCGTGGCGGCGGGCACTGCTACGAGGGCTTCGTCGACAACGACCGGGGTGTGATCCTCGACCTCAGCACGATGCGCGGGGTGGCGGCCGCGACCGACAAGTTCGGTCGGCCCACGTACTGCGTCGAGGGCGGCGCCACCAACTGGGACGTCTACACCACGCTGTTCCGGGAGCACGCCGTCACGCTGCCCGCCGGGTCCTGCTACTCGGTCGGTGCGGGCGGCCACATCTGCGGCGGTGGGTTCGGGGTGCTCTCCCGCCGGCACGGGCTCACTGTGGACCACCTCGTCCAGGTCGACGTGGTCACCGTCCGGGGCGGTGCGGCGGTGACGCGGGCGCACCGGGACGACGCCGCCGGCTCGCCCGAGCAGGACCTCTTCTGGGCCCACACCGGTGGTGGCGGCGGCAACTTCGGGGTGGTGCTGCGCTACCACTTCGCGATCGGGGCGCCCGAGCCGCCGCCACGGGTCTGGATCAGCAGCGTCGCCTGGCCCTGGGCCGAACTGATCGACCGGCCGGGTGACTTCGAGACGCTGCTGACCAACTTCGGCGCCTTCCTGGCCTCGCACAGCGGACCGCGCGAGCCGGTCTACGACGGGTTGTTCGCGATCCTCAAGCTGACCCACCGCAGCAACGGGAACGTGGTGCTGTTCAGTCAGTGGGACGGCGACGACCCGGCCCCGCTGGACGACTTCGTGGCCGCCGTCGAGCAGGGGATGGCGACGCGCTCCAGGGCCCAGACCCACAGCGTCGCCGGGCTGTTCCTGCCGTACCCGGAGAAGCGGCGGCAGATGCCCTGGTTCCAGGCGACCATGACGCTCAACCCCTCGGGCGACAACCAGCGCGGCAAGTACAAATCGGCCTACCACCGCGAGCCGTTCGACCAGGACCGGATCGCCACCTTCTGGGACTGGCTGACCAGGGACGTCCCGGGGGTGGACCTCACCAAGACCCTGGTGCAGATCGACTCCTACGGCTGCCGGATCAACGCCCGCCGGCCCGAGGAGACGGCCGTGGCGCAGCGGGACTCGATCATGAAGCTGCAGTACCAGACCTACTGGACCGATCCGGCCGAGGACGCCGACCACCTGGAATACCTGAGCGGGCTCTACCAGGAGGTCTACCGGGACACGGGCGGTATCCCGGAGATCGACACCACGACGGACGGCGCCTACGTCAACTATCCGGACATCGATCTGGGTACGGCCGACCAGCCCGACCCGGCCTACCCGAGGCTCTACTACAAGGGCAACTATCCGAGACTGCAGCGCACGAAGGCGCATTGGGACGGAGAGGAGGTGTTCCACCACGCCCAGTCGATCAGACCGCCCCGGACCTGAGCCGCGACCGACGGTGCGTTGAGCCGCGACCGGGAGCGCGACCGACGTCGCGACCCGGCGCCGCGACCGTAGCCGCGACCGGGAGCGCGACCGACGTCGCGACCCGGCGCCGCGACCGTAGCCGCGACCGACGGTGCGTTGAGCCGGAGAAGGCGCGGAAAGGCGGGGAGTCCGTCCCCGCCTGGCCCGCCCTCCCCGGCCCGCCGTCGCTACGCCGCCTGCTCCGCTACGCCGCCTGCTCCGACTCCGTCTCCACGATCCGACCGTCGTGGAGCTCGATCACCCGGTCGGCGAGCCCCATCAGCGTCGGGTCGTGGGTGGCGACTAGGACGGTGACGCCCTCGCTGCGGACCACCGCCCGCAGCAGCTCCATGATCGAGCGGCCGGTCTCCGAGTCCAGCTGGCCGGTGGGCTCGTCGGCGATGATCAGTCCGGGGTCGTTGGCCAACGCGCGGGCGATCGCGACGCGTTGCTGCTGGCCGCCGGAGAGCTCGCCGGGTCGCTGGTTGGCGTGGTCGGCCAGGCCGACCAGGGCCAGCAGGGTGTGGGCACGTTCCTCGCGCTCGGCCGGCGCGACCTTGCGCAGCCGCATCGGCACGCCGACGTTCTCGGCGGCGGTGAGCATCGGGATCAGTCCGAAGGACTGGAAGACGAAGCCGATCCGCTCCCGCCGCAGGGCGAGCCGGCCGTCCTCGTCCAGCCCGCCGAGGTCGATGCCGTCCAGGACGATGCTGCCGCTGGTGGGCGCGTCCAGGCCGCCGACCAGGTTGAGCAGGGTGGTCTTGCCGGAGCCGGACCGGCCCTTGAGCGCGGTGAGTTCACCTCGCTCGATCGAGAAGTCGATGCCGCGCAGGGCGTGGACGGTCCGCTCGCCGGTGCCGAAGCTGCGCCGGAGATCGGTCACGGCCACCATCGGGCCGGTGGTCGTCAGGGTGGTGTCGGCGGCCTGGTGTTGCGTCATGCGGCGTCCCCCTGTGGGCGGTGACGGTCCGGTTCTGTCCGGGCCAACGGATGTGATGGCTTCACGGGTTCAGTTTCCCGATCGGAGAATTCACGGAAAGGAAGTTCCCAGGTCAAAGGAGTGCGATGAAGCCTGAATCGTGAAGTGTGCATGGCATTTCAGAGGCTCTTCCCCGGGTGGGGATGCTACCAATGCAAGGAATTTGCTCATTGCTTACTTGATTCGCGCAAGTCCCTTCCGTTCGCCGATCGAATCTGACAGCATCGTCCGCTATCCGGCGACCGAATGCCGGTGATCAATGCGCCGGTGTACCCGTGGGGTGTCCGTCCGTGGCCTGTCCGCCCGGATCGGTTCGATGGGTGGGGCCGGGATGCGACCGGGGACGCGACCGGGGGAGGAATTTGATGCTCGGCTTCGTCGTGCGCAGGCTGCGCGGGCGACTGCCGCTGGCTGCTGCCGTCCTGTTGACGGTGCTGGTCACCACGGCGGTGCTGACCGCCTTGGTGACCTTCAACAGCAGCGTCGGTAAGGCCGGTCTGCGGCAGGCGCTCCAGGGGGCGGGCCATGCCCGGACCACCGTGGTGGTGACCGCCGAACACGGCCTCGACCAGCGGCAGAAGGACGAGGAGGCACTCGCCTCCTACCGGCAGAAGCTCTTCGGCGATCTGCCGGTACGCACCGACAGTTTGCTGCGCAGCCGCTCCTACGGTCTGCCGGGTGGCGACGCCACGGCGGCCGGAGGCTCGGCGGCCGGAAGCCCGACGGCCGGATCCTCGGCCGCCGGAGCCCCAGCCACCGGGGCCCCGGGGAGCGGTCAGTCCGGTTCCGCCAAGGCCGACTTGACGGTGCTCGCCGACCTCGACCGGTCCCAGGTGCGCCTGATCGCCGGGGCCTGGCCGGGTGCCGTCACCGGGCCGGTCCGTTCCGCGGCCCCGCAGGTCGCCGTCCCGCAGACCACGCTGACCCGGCTCGGCCTGACCGCCGAGGCGCTGCCCGTGGAGGTCCGACTCGCCGACCGGTTCGACGGCTCGCCGCTGACCGTCCGGATCACCGGCGCCTACCGGGCCGTGGACCCGTCCGCCCCGTACTGGCGCATCGACCCGGTCGGCGGCCACGAGGTCCAGACCGGAGGCTTCACCACCTTCGGCCCGATGCTGGTCGACCAGAGCGCCTTCACCGCCGGCGGTCTGCCGCAGAGCAGCCGCGGTTGGCTGCTCGACGCCGACTTCGCGGGCGTCGACCAGGACAAGGCCGAGGCCATCGGTGCCCGGGCCCGGGGCCTGGGCGACGATCTGCGGAAGACTGCCGGTCTCGCCGCCACCACCGAACTGCCGGACCTGGTCAGCGAATTGTCGGCCAGCCTGATGGTCGCCCGGTCCACCCTGCTGATCGGTGCCCTGCAACTCGCCGTGCTCGCCGCGGCGGCCCTGCTGCTGGTGGTCCGACTGATCGCCACCCGCCAGGAGCGGGAGAACGAACTGCTCGCCGCCCGGGGCGCCTCCGGGGCCCGGCTCGGTGGCTTCACCGCCCTGGAGTCGGTGCTGCTCGCCCTCCCGGCCGCGGTGCTCGCGCCCCTGCTCACGCCCTTCCTGGTCCGCGTGCTGGCCGGCCTCGGCCGCTCCCACCAGGTCGCCCTGGACACCCAACTGCGCTGGACGCTCTGGCCGGTGTCCGTGCTCTGCGCCCTCGGCTGCATCGTGCTGGCCACCGTGCCCAGTCTGCTGCGCGGCGCCGGCGCCGCGCTGAGCCGCCGGGCCGGCCGCCGCCAGGCGCTGGTCTCCGGCATCGCCCGCAACGGCGGGGACCTCGCCGTGCTCGCCCTGGCGGTGCTCGCCTACCAGCAACTCGCCCAGTACGGTGGCGGGCTGTCCACCGATTCCGCCGGCAAGCTCGGCGTCGACCTGCTGCTGGTCGCCACCCCGACCCTCGCGCTGTGCGCGGGCACCCTGGTGGTGCTGCGCCTGCTGCCGCTGGTCGCCCGGCTGGGCGCCCGGGTCGCGGCCCGCGGCAGCGGTCTCGGCCCGGCCATGGTCGGCTGGCAGCTGGCCCGTCAGCCCGCCCGGGCCACCGGGCCGGTGCTGCTGCTGGTGATGGCCGTCGCCACCGGGGTGCTGGCACTCGGTCAGCACGCCACCTGGACGACTTCGCAGCGCGACCAGGCCGCCTTCGACACGGCCGGCGGCCTGCGGATCTCCGGCTCGCACAGCGCGTTGATGGGTCAGGGCGGCCGCTACGGCGCCCTGCCCGGTGGCGACCGGCTGGTTCCGGTGAACCGCGAGGACCAGGCGCTGGCCAACGGCACCGGGCAGGTGGTCGCGCTGGACACCGCCGCCCTGGTCGACCGGGTCCCGCTCCGCGACGACCTGCTCGGCGGGGCCGACCGGGCGAAGACCTTCGGCACGCTCGCCGGGTCGGCGCCGACCGGTGCGAACGCCGGAGTGCCGCTGCCCGGCCGCCCGCTGCGGATCGACGCCGACCTGAGCGTCCGACAGGACTTCAACACCACGCCCCAGTTCCCCGGCATGCCTCCGGTGGCCGTCGTCCCGCCGGAGCTGACCCTCCTGCTGCAGGACCGGTTCGGCTACGTCCACAAGGTCGCGTTCGCCGCGCTGTCGGCCACCGGTGGGGAGCAGCACGCCTCGGCCCCGCTGAGCGCGCTGGTCGATGCGCCGACGGGCTCCGTCGCCGCACCGCTGCGCCTGATCGGAGCGACCGTCACCTTCAGTGACCGGGCCTCGGGCGAGGTGGCCGTCCACCGGCTGGCCGTCTCGGACACCGCCGACGGACCCGCGACCGACGTCCCGGTACCGGCCGGACTCTCCTGGCGGGGCGGCGTGGTCGACGGACCGCCGCCCGACCCCGGCACCCTGCCGCTCGCCACCGTCCGGCCCGAACCGGCCGACACCGGGCGGCTGTTCACCGTCGGCTACCGGCTGGGGAGCAGTACCGACACCTCCTGGCGGGCCGTCCTCCGCATCTCGGGGCCGGTCGTTCCGGACGTCCTGGCCGGTGTCGCCACCCAGGACTACCTGAACCTCGTCGGTGCCCGGGTCGGGGACGTCATCCGGGCGCCGTTCGCCGCGACGCTGCTCCAGGTCAAGATCACCGGGGTGGTCCAGGCCGTGCCGGCGACCGGGCGCAACGCCCTGGTGATCGATCTGGCCACCACCGCACGGCTGTTGGCCGAGCAGGGCCGAGTGCTGCCCGCCCGCGCCGAGTGGTGGCTGCCGGCCACCGGGCCGGGCGACCGCGTCCCGGCCCAGGCGGCCGCCGCCCTGCGGGACGCCCCCGGTTCCCAGGACGTCCAGCTCGACCAGGAGGTCTCCGAAGGAATGCTCCGCGATCCGGTGGGCGCCGCCCCGCAGAACGCGCTGATGGCCATCGCCGTGGTCACCGCCCTGCTCGCCGCGATCGGCTTCGTCGCCGCCGTGGCCGGTTCCGCCCACGAACGCGCTCGGGACTCCGCGTTGCTGCTCGCCCTGGGCGCACCGCGCAAGCAGGTCGCCCGGACCGTCGCGGCCGAACAGGCCCTGCTGGTCGGGCTCGGCGGGACGGTCGGGCTCGCCCTCGGAGCCCTGCTCGTCCACCTGATCGTCCCCTTCGCCGTGCTGACGCCCGCCGCCCGTCGACCGATGCCCGAGGCCCTGATCGAACTGCCCGTCGGCCAGGCCGTCCTGTTCGCGGCCGCGATCGCGGTCGCCCCGCTGCTGTCGGCCTTCCTGATCGGACGCCGCCGTCGAGACGTGGCCAGCCGGCTGCGCCACGTGGAGGAGATGTGACCACCCAGGCCGGCACCCGCGTGCCCACCCCCGATTCCGCCCACCGCCCCGGTCCCGCCCACCGCCCCGCGCGCTGGGTCCGCACCAGGTTGCGGGCGAACCCGCTGGCCGCGGTGCTGATGGCGGCCCTCGCCCTCGTCACCGTGTTCCTGGCGGCGGCCTTCCCCCGTCTCACCGACCGGGGCGCGGACACGGCGCTCCGGGAGTTCGTCAGCCAGGCCGGTCTCAACGCGGCCAGCCTGCAGACCACCTCCAAGACCATGGAGGACGACAAGGCCGTCGACCTCGACCGGGTGCAGCAGCAGGTCACCGAGACGGTCGGCCGGCAGCTGCCGATGGCCCCGTCGGGTCAGGCCTACGGAGCCCGCGCCCTGGTCGAGCGGGGCATGGCCAATCCGGAGTACCTCCGGATCGCGGAGAAGCACACCGATCCGACCCTCGGCCTGCTCTACCTGCACGACCTGGCCGCCCGGGCCACCCTCACCGACGGCACCTGGCCGACCCCCGGCAAGGCCGGCGGGCAGCTGCCGATCGTGATCAGCAAGTCGGCCGCCGAGGCCATCCACATCAAGCTCGGTGACGTCATCGACAACGGCTTCGAGGGGTCGGGCACCCCGCGGACCACCGTGGTGGTCGGCCTCTACCGGGTCAACGACCCCCAGGACCCGTTCTGGGACGACCTCGGCTGCCCGGCCCGCGCCTGTCTGCGCACCGACCCCGAGCACGAACACCTGATGACCAGCGGATTCGTCGACGGCGGCAGCCTGCCCGCGCTCGCCCGGTGGGGGTCGAACGCCGAGAACTTCTGGCGGCTGCCCGTCGACACCACCTCGCTGCACGCCGATCAGCTGGACCGCACCCGGGGCATCCTGAGCTCCTTCCTGACCGGGCGCGACGCCACCGCCATGGCCAACGACACCGGCCGCCTCGACCTGCACACCACCTCGCTCCTGCCCGACCTCCTCGGCCGGGCGGACGACCGCTACCGGGCCTCGCTGCCGCTCAGCACGATCGGCCCGGCCGGTGTCGCGGGCGTCGCCACCGTGGTGCTGTTCCTGGCCGCCGCTCTCAGCACCGACCGGCGCAGTGCCGAGATCCGGCTGCTCCAGGCCCGCGGCGGCTCCCGCACCGGGGTGCTGGGCCGGCTGATCGGCGAGGGCGCGGTCACCGTGCTGCCCGCCGCCGTGCTCGGCACGGTGCTCGCGCTGGTGCTGCTGCCCACCGCCCGGTGGGACCGCGCGGTGCTGGCGGCCCTGGTCGCGACCCTGATCGCGTTGCTGGCCTTCCCGGCCCGCGCGGCCCTGTTGTGGTCGCGTCGCCGGACGGTCGGCGGGCGGCGCCGACTGGTCGGCGAACTCGCCGTGCTGGCGGTCACCGCCGCGGCCGTGGCGGAGGTCCGTCGCCGGGGCGTCGGCACCGGCGCCGGGCTGGACCCGCTGCTGGTCGCCGCCCCGCTGCTGCTCGCCGTCACCGGCGGACTGGTGCTGGCCCGGGTCGAACCGGTGCTGGTCGGCTGGCTGTCCGCGCTGGCCGGCCGGGGCCGCGGCCTGATCGGCTTCCTCGGTCTGGCCCGGGCGGCCCGGGACAACTCGGGCCGCCGCAGGCCTTCGGTACTGCCGCTGCTCGCGCTGCTGATCGCCGTCACCACGACCGGCTTCGGCGCCACCGTGCTGGACACCGTCGAGCACGTCCGGGCCCGCGCCGCGCGCATCGCCACCGGCGGGGACATCAGCGTGTCCCTCCCGGACTACAGCACCCTGTCCGAGTCGTTCACCAAGGCCGCCGCCGCCCTGCCGGGCGTCCGGGCCTCGACCGGGGCCTGGGTCGAGCCCAAGGCCCGCTTCGTCGGCGCCGACCAGGACTACACCGAGGCCTACCTGGTGGTGGTCGAGCCGACGGCCTACGCCGAGATCGCCCGGACCCTCGGGGTCGGCGAGTTCGACCCGGCGAAGCTGGCCGGCACGCCGGGCGGCCAGGACACCCCGGTGCCCGCCCTGTTCAGCCGCGACCTGGCCAAGCGCCTGGCCGCCGGCCCGGCCGCGGTGCGCACGCCCAACGGCAACGACCTGCACACCACCGTGGCCGGGATCGTCGCCGCCACCCCGGCGCTGCCGGACCCGGGCAAGCCCTTCGTCGTCGTCCCGGCCGGTCCCGCCTGGGAACGCCTGCCGGACGTCAAACGGGCCAACAAGTGGTTCGCCGTCGGCGACGTCGACCCCGATCAGGTCCGGGAGACCTTGCGGAACAACGGCGGTGCCCAGCCGACCGGCCTGGCCAAGCTGATCGCGGAGAACGCCGCGGCGGCGGGCAAGGCCACCCACGGGCTGCCTGCCGGATACACGGTGCACAGCAGCCGGGAGACCACCGCCCAGCTCGCCGACGACCCGCTGCAGCACGCCGCCGAGCGGCTGTTCTGGTACGCGGCCGCCGCCGGGGCCGGGTACGCCCTGCTCGCCGTGCTGCTGACGCTGTTCCGGGCCGCGCCCGACCGAACGGCCGTGCTCGCCCGGCTGCGCACCATGGGGCTGCGGCCCCGTCAGGGGCTCGCGCTGATCGTCACCGAGGCGCTGCCGCAGACCCTGGCGGCGGCGGTCGGCGGCGGCCTGGTCGCGGCGCTGGCGGTCGCCCTGCTGGGCGGCGCCTTCGACATCTCGACGCTGGTCGGCGCCAAGGTCGGGGACGCGGTCACGCCCACGCTGCTGCCGGTGCTGCTGCCCACCGCGGGCCTGGCCCTGCTGGTCGGACTCGGGGTGGTGGTGGAGACGCTGGTCGCCGGCCGGCGCCAGATCGCCACCGAACTGCGGGCGGGGGAGCAGGCATGACAGCGGGACCAGTGGCACGGGCCGTGACCGTGCCGACCAGCCGGGCCGGCCGAACCGGCCGTACCGTTCACCTCGTTCACACCGTCGAGACAGGAGACCAGCGGTGAAGAGCATCTCCCAGGAGCAGCCGACCGCCGAGGCCCCCAGCCTCCAGGAACTCCGGCAGCGGGCCCTCGCCGCCGCCTCGCCCAAGGCGTACGGAGCGGGCGCGGCCATCGTCTGCGACCGGCTGGTACGGATCTTCAGCGCCGAGGGGATCGAGGTCCAGGCGCTGCAGGGCCTGGAGTTGACCATCCAGCAGGGCGACCTGGTCGCCCTGGTCGGCGCCTCCGGCAGCGGCAAGTCCACCCTGCTCACCATCCTCGCCGGGCTGGACGTACCGACCGCCGGCACCGCCACCGTCGCGGGCTGCGACCTGCTGGAGATGTCCGCCAAGGAGCGGCTGCGCTACCGGCGAGAGGTGGTCGGCTTCATCTGGCAGCAGACCGCCCGCAACCTGCTGCCGTTCCTGACCGCCGCCGAGAACATCGCCCTGCCGATGCAGCTGCGCGGCCGCCGCTCCGGGGCGCTCGGCTCCAAGCAGCAGGCCGTCCGGGTGGCCGAGCTGATGGAGGCGCTGGAGATCGGGGACCTCGCCCACCGGCGACCCAGCGAGCTCTCCGGCGGCCAGCAGCAGCGGGTCGCGATCGCGGTGGGGATGGCCAACAACCCGCCGGTGCTGCTCGCCGACGAGCCCACCGGTGAGCTGGACTCCGAGACCGCGGGGGTGATCTTCGAGTCCTTCCGCACCGTCAACCGGGAGCTCGGCACCACGGTCGTGATCGTCACCCACGACCCGATGGTCGCGGGCGAGGTGCGCCGCACGGTGGCCATCCGGGACGGCCGGACCAGCAGCGAGGTGCTGCGCCGCACCGTGACCGACGAGCACGGCGAGGAATCGGTCAACGAGCGCGAGTACGTGATGCTGGACCGCACCGGGCGGGTGCAGCTGCCGGTCAAGTTCCTGGAGGCGCTCGGCATGGAGCACCGGGTGGCGGTCGACCTCGCGGCCGACCACATCGAGGTCCGCCCGGACGACGTCACGGAGGGCTGAGGCGCCCTCAGCCGTCGCCGCCCGTCCGCTGGAAGAGGCCGCTGCCCTCGGCGTCCTTCCGGAGGTCGGGCGGCGTGCCCGCGGAGGAGCGCTCCCCCCGGGCGGTGGCGGTGCACAGGGCGAAGACGAGCAGGGCACTGGCCGCCAGGGCGAGGATGCCCAGTGCGGTCAGGACGCGGAGCCAGGTCAAGGGAGTGCCTCCTGGGGACGGTGCGAGGGAGCGCCGCCGGGTGTATCGGCAGCTCGGCCCGCACGGTCGAGTGCCCACGGTCGGTATGCCCGCCGGTCGCGGTGCGACAGGTGGCCCGAGTGGGCGCTCGAAGCAGCGGAGGGGCGTGTCATGCTCCCTTGCGCGCCCCCGTGGGGGTCGCGGTGGCGGCGTGCTCGTCGGCCCGCTCCGCGGCCAGGGCGCGGAGGGCCCGCAGGTCCGGCTTGCCGAGTCCGTCCAAGGGGATCGCCGGCAGGACCAGGACGCTGTCCGGGGTGCACCGGGCGTCCCCGTGCTCCCGGGCCCAGTGGCGCAGCTGGTCCGCCGTCACCCGGGAGTGCGGTCCGACGGTCACCGCCGCGTGCACGCGTTCCAGACGGTCCGGGTCGGCGGTGGCGAACATCACCGCGTCGCGGACGTCCGGGTGGCTCCGCAGCGGTTCCTCGACCTCATGGGGGAACACATTGTGCCCCTCGATGATCGCCATCGGGTCCCGCCGACCGGCCACGGTCAGATAGCCCGTCACATCGAGGCTGCCCAGGTCGCCGGTGTGCAGCCAGCCGTCCCGCAGCACCCGCTCGGTCGACTCCGGGTCGCGCCAGTAACCGGCCATCGCGGTCGGGGTGCGGACGCAGATCTCCCCGGTCCGCCCCGGCGGCAGCGGCACGCCCTCCTCGTCCAGCACGCGCACCTCGGTGTCCGGGTACGGGCGCCCGGCGGTGGTCAGCAGCCGCGGGTCCAGGTGCTCGTCGGGGCTCAGCCGGGAGACCGGCCCGCACTCCGTCAGGCTGTAGGTCTGGTGCAGCACCCGGCCCAGCCGCCGGGTCGCCTCCGCCAGCCGGCGCGGCGAGGGCGGACAGCCGGTGTAGCCGACCCGGCGCAGGCTCCCGGTGTCGGTCGCGGCCAGCAGCGGGTGGTCCAGCAGGCGGTAGAGCAGGTGCGGCGGCAGGTACGCCCGGGACACCCGGTGCCGCTCGACGGCCGCCAGCACCTCCTCGGCGGCGAAGCCCTCCTGCAGCACCACCGTGCCGCCCGCCGCCAGGGCGAGGTCGGCGCTGGTGCCGCCGCCGTGGCTGAGCGGGGTGCAGAGCAGGAAGCAGGACCCGGACAGCAGGGCGGGCCGGGGCGGCCGGGCGAAGCGGCGCAGCACGCCCTTCGGTCGCCCGGTGGTGCCGCTGGTGAACCGCACGGCCATCACGTCCTCGGGGCGGCAGCGCGGCTCCAGCGGGGCGGGGGAGCAGGCCGCGGCGAGCTCCAGCAGATCGGTCCCGAGGGTCGGCCCGCCGAACGGGGTCGGGCCGGGGTAGGGCGCCGTCGGGCCGAGGGGGAGCAGGCCGACGGACGGGAGCGCGACGGCCACCGCCCGGGCCGCTGCGGCGCAGCGGACCGGATCGAACACCAGCGCCGTGGTGTCCGCGAACGCGGTCAGCGCCACCAGGTCGGCGACGGGGGCGTCCGGGTGCGGCATCGCCACCCGGCAGCCCAGCAGGTTCGCGGCCAGTCGTACCAGCAGCGCCTCCGGGGTGTTCCCGGCGAACACGGTGACCCCGTCGCCGCGCCCCAGCCCGGCCCGGTCCAGGGCGCGGGCCATCCGGTACACCGAGTCCAGGCACTCCTGGGCGGTCAGCGCCGTCCCGCCGTGATGGAGGGCCGTCCGCCCGGGATCCCGGGCCAGCCCGTCCAGCACCAGTTCGGTGTACGTCCGCCCAGCCTCGGCCATGCCCGCGCTCCCGCTCGTTTGACGACGCGTCAGCCTAGTGGTCGGCGGCCACCGGGCGGGTGGGCGGGGGCGGTCAGTCCGTCCGGGTCGCCGCGTAGGCGTGGGCGACGGCGGTGAAGGCGGCCTTGGGCGTGGTGCGTCCGTCCGGCCAGGAGCGGACCAGGCCGTAGCCGACCGTGTCGAGGTCCGCCGCCGGATCGTCGGTGGTGGGGTAGGCGGGGGTCACATAGGTGAAGACGAACGCGCCGGCCAGTCCGGCGGCGGTGAACAGGTCGAGCAGCGAGGACAGTTCACGGGCCTGGGCGTCCTCGTCACGGACCAGGCCGGCGCGCGGCCGACGCGTTCCGTCCGAGCGGTCGACCAGCGTCCAGGCGGCGCTGCCGTGGGCCTCCGCGCCGGCGAAGGTGGCGCAGCCGAACTCGGCGGCGACCACCGGCTTTCCGTGCCGGTGGAGCTCTTCGAGGGCCGTGCGGAGGGTGTCGGTGTTGCCCGCGTCCCGGTAGGCGTCCACCGCCACCAGGTCGAAGGGCGTCCAGTCGACGTCCTCCCAGAGTCCGGCGGCGTAGGCGACCGGGCCGGTGAAGTGCTGCCGGGCCGTCGCGACCGCGGTGGCCAGCAGGGCGTTGAACCGGACCGGCGGCGGGCCCGCCGCGAAGAACTCCGGCGGCCAGCCCGTCGGGTCGGCGAGTGCGGCCAGTCGGGCGGCGACGTCGGCGCCGGGGACCAGGCCGGCCATGAAGACGGTCAACTCGCAGCCGACGACCAGGGTGACGTCGCCGCCCGCGCGGTGGAGCTCCCCGGCGACCTCGGCCGCGGCGGTGATCGTCGCCAGGGTGGTCGCCTCGTCGGCGTTCGGCGCCATGGGGGAGAGCCACACCGCCAGGCCCAGCCCGATCGCCGTCCGCGCGGCCAGCCGCAGCCCGGGCAGGTCGTCACCGGTGATCCGTACCGCGGTGCAGTGCAACTCCTCCGCGATGGCGGTCAGTTCCCGCTCGATCGTGGCGGCGGCGAGGTCCGGTCGGGTGACCGAGCCGTCGACGGTCGGGGTGCCGATGTCGTAGGTGACGCCCTTGATCTTCACCGCCCCAGTTCTACCAGGACGATGATCGTCCCGGACGGCGGATCGGCATACCTGCGTACCGGCCGATCCGCCCGCCGACTGTCAGTGCCGGGCGGCATGATGGCCCGGACGGGGAAGGACCGAACGCGGGAGGAGGGAGCGGGCGGATGACGGACGAGGCGGAGCGTGGCGTTCCCGCCGGGGTGGCGGCGGCCGAGCGGCTCGCCGCCCGGCTGGGCTTCGGCAAGAGCTGCACCCGGGAGGTCGGCCGACTGCTGGCGCTCGCCGCCGCGGCCAAGCCGGGCGGGACGGTCGCGGAGAGCGGTACCGGCGCGGGGGTCGGCACGGCCTGGCTGCGCAGCGGCCTGGGCCCGGGCGGTCGGCTGGTCACGGTCGAGCGGGACGGACAACTGGTGCGGGTGGCGGCCGAGTTGTTCGAGGACGACGCACGGGTGCGGCTGCTGCACGGGGACTGGCGGCTGCTGGACGCGTACGCGCCGTTCGACGTGTTCTTCTGCGACGGCGGCGGCAAGCGCGACGACCCGGACCACGTGGTCGAGTTGCTGGCCCCCGGCGGTCTGCTGGTGCTGGACGACTTCACGCCCTCGCCGCACTGGCCGCCCCGCTACGGCGACGAGGTGGACCGGCTGCGGGTGCACTATCTGACGCACCCGGCGCTGGAGGCGAGCGAAGTGCTGACCACGCCGGGCAGTTCGGCCGTCCTGGCGGTGCGGCGGGCATGACGGCGGCGGGCACGAGGAGCAGATGAGCAGGGCCGAGGCGGTACGGGCCGCCAACGCGTTGGGGGAGCGCTGGGTCGGACAGGCCGACCACCGGCAAGGGACGGTGCTGATGCCGGCCGGGATCTGGCCGCTGCTCGGGCTCCTCGCCCCGGCCGGGAGCCCGGCCGTCCAGGGCGAGTTGGCGCAGGCGCTCGGGCTGCCGGGCGAGGCCGCCGCCGAGCGCGCCCGCGAACTGCTCGCGCTGCTGGGCGGCATCCCGGCGGTGCGGTCCGCGCTCGGCGTCTGGAGCGACGACCGGCTGCGGCTGCGCCCGGAGTGGCTGGCCCGCGTCCCGGCCGACCTGGTCGGCCGGCTGACCGGCGAGGCGGAGCGGGACCGCGCCCGGCTGGACGCCTGGGCGGCCGAGCGGACGGACGGCGCGATCGAGGAGCTGCCGATCGCGCTGGACCAGGACACCCGCCTGGTGCTGGCCGCGGCGCTCACCGTCCGGACGGACTGGATCAAGCCGTTCGAGGACCTCGGCGGCTACCGGGAGGTCGATCCGGCGGGCTGGGGCAGGCGGGTCCACCAGCTGTCCCGGGCGACGCGCCTGCTGGACCGCGCCGCGCTGCTGGAGACGCCCGACGGGCCGGTGACCGAGCTGCGGGTGCTCGGCCACGGCGACATCAGCGTGCACCTGCTGCTCGGTGAGCCCGACGCCGCGCCCGGCGCCGTGCTGGCCGCCGGGATCGGCGTGCTCTCGCAGCGGCACCGCCGCACTACCGCCGACCGCCTGCCCGTCGGCACCCCGGGCCCGGGGCTGACGATCGGGACGCACCGGCGCTTCACCCCGGAGGACCTCCTGATCGTGGGCGTCCCGCGGTTCACCGTCGACGCCGACCACGACCTGCTCGCCCGCCGCGGGCTCTTCGGCCTGCAGACCCTCGGCACGGCGTCCGGGACCGAGGACCGGCTGCCCGGACTCGCGGACGGCGGGCCGCCGTTGTCCGTGAGCAGCGCGCGCCAGCGGGCCACCGCGACCTTCGGTGCGCGCGGCTTCCGGGCGGCTTCGGTGACGGCCATGGGGGTCGCGGCCGCCGGCGCCGACACCCGCAAGCCGCCCTACCGGCAGCGGATCGTCGGAGTGGACTTCCACCGTCCCTTCGGCTTCCTCGCCGTCCACCGGCTCTCCGGGCTGGTCCTGGCGGCGGGGTGGGTCACCGAGCCGGACACCGGAGTCGACCCCTGGGAGGCCCTGCTGAACCGTGCGGCGGGGGACTGAGCACAGCTGGATCGCAGCGGCGGCGCGCGGCCGGGGCGGCCGGGGTGACCGGGGGCGGCAGGGCCGGGTGATCCAGGTCGCAGGCCGTACCCGTCCCCGGCACGGTGGCCGCACTGCGAGACTGGGGTGAGCAGAGTCCGTCACGGAGAGAGGTCACACCCCGCATGCCCAGCAGCGCAGCCGTCGACAACCCGTGGTTCCGCCGGTTCAACCCGTCCGACTTCGCTCCCGCCCGGATCGTGATCTTCCCGCACGCCGGGGGCTCGGCCGGCTACTACATGGAGTACGCCAAGGCGCTGGCGCCGTACGCCGATGTGCTCGCCGTCCAGTACCCGGGCCGGCAGAACCGCTTCGCGGAGCCGGCGATCGACTCGGTGCCCGAACTCGCCGAGCAGATCTACCGGGAGCTGCGGGAGTGGGTGGACCGGCCGATCCACTTCTTCGGGCACAGCATGGGCGCGGCGGTCGCCTTCGAGACTGCCCGCTGCTTCGCCCGCGACGGCCTGGCCGGGCCCGAGCGGCTCTTCGTGTCCGCCGGCCGGGCGCCCTCGATGCCCCGGGACACCGCGGTGCACACGCTGTCGGACGACGGCATGCTGGACGAGATCATCCGGCTCGGCGGGACGGACGAGCGGATCCTCGACGTGCCCGCCCTGCGCGAGCTGATCATCCCGGCGCTGCGGGCCGACTACACCGCCATCGAGACCTACCGGGCCGCGCCGGACGCCGTCGTCCCCCAGCCGATCACCGCCCTGGTGGGGGAGAGCGACGTCAACGCCACGGTCGAGCACATGGCCCCGTGGGAGCAGCACACCACCGGCGGCTTCACCCTGCGGGTCTTCCCGGGCGGGCACTTCTACGTGGCGGAGCAGCTGGACTCCGTGGTGCGGCTGCTCACCTCGCACCTGCGCGGCTGAGCGCCCGGGCCGACGGCGCCCGGGTGGATCTCGCGCCCGGGTGCCGCCGATCCGGTCGGGCCCCTGCCCGTGGCCCGGCGACTCGGCTAGTGTGCGTGCTTGACGCGCTCTCACCACACTCTCCGACCACCGGGAGGCCGCCGTATGCGCCGGATCGCCGTCGTCGGAGCGGGCCAGGCCGGCCTGCAACTCGCGCTCGGGCTGGTGGCCGACGGGTACGAGGTGACGTTGGTCGCCGAGCGCACTCCGGAGCGGGTGCGGGGCGGGCGGGTGCTGTCCACCCAGGCGATGTTCGGTCCGGCACTGCGGATCGAGGCGGCGGCCGGGCTGGACCTGTGGGCGGGCGACGCCCCGGCGGTGGACTCGGTCGAGGCGACGCTGGTGGCCCCGCCGGCCACCCGCGCGCTGGAGTTCACCATGACCCTGGACGAGCCCGCCCAGTCGGTGGACCAGCGGATCAAGCTGGCCCGCTGGCTGGAGCTGCTCGCCGAGCGCGGCGGGCGGGTCGAGTACCGCTCGCTGGACCGGGCCGGGCTGCACGAACTGGCCCGGCGGCACCAGTTGACCGTGGTCGCGGCCGGGCGCGGCGACCTGGCCGGGATCTTCGAACGCGACCCCGCCCGCTCGCCCTTCGACCGGCCGCAGCGCGCGCTGTCCTGTCTGTACGCCCACGGCGTCGGCGCGCCCGACCCGGCCGCCGGGCCCCGGGCCCGGATGCACGCCCTGCCCGGCCTGGGCGAGCTCTACCTCCAGCCCGCCCTGACGTTCTCCGGCCCCTGCGACATCCTGCTCTGGGAGGCGCTGCCCGGCGGCCCGCTGGACGTGTTCGGCGACGGGCCCGCCGTCGGCGCCCAACTCGACCGGATCCGAGCCCTGTTGGCCGAGTACCTGCCCTGGGAGGCGGAGCTCTGGCGGGACGCCGAGCCGACCGACCCCGGTGCCGGGCTCTCGGGCGCGGTGACCCCGACGGTCCGCCGCCCGGTCGCCGAACTGGGCTCCGGCGTCGACGCCGTGCACGTCCTGGGCCTGGGCGACGCAGTGGTGGTCAACGATCCGATCACCGGTCAGGGGGCCAACGGCGCCGCCCGGGCGGCCGAGGCGTACCGGCGGGCGATCCGTGAACACGGCGACGCCCCGTTCACGGCGGACTGGATGTGCCGCACCGCCGAGCGGTTCTGGCAGCAGCACGCCCGCCACACCGTCGAGTTCACCGCCGCCATGCTCACCATGCCGGACCACCTCCAGGGCGTCTTCGCGGCCGCCGCCGAGCACCCGGCGGTCGCCCGCCGCCTCGCCAACACCTACGCCGAGCCCGGCGACCACGCCGCCTGGCTGGCCACGCCCGAGCTGACCACCGCGTACCTGTCGTCCCTCTGACCGCCGTTCTACGGTCGGCGAGCCCGGCGCTGGGGGGCTCCGAGGTGGGTGAGGACCGCGAGGACGCGCCGGTCGCCGCTGTCCTCGGGCGGGAGGTCGAGCTTCACGAAGATGTTCCCGACGTGCTTGTGCACGGCCCGTTCGGTGACCACCAGGCGATCGGCGATCTCGGAGTTCCCGTACCCCTGCGCCATCATCGCGAGCACCTCGCGTTCGCGTTCGGTCAGCCGGGACAGCAGGTTGCCGCGGGTGGCGAGCAACTGCCGGACCACGTCGGGGTCCAGGGCGGTGCCGCCGGCCGCGACGCGGTGGAGCGCCTCCAGGAAGTCGTCGACGCGGGCGACCCGGTCCTTGAGCAGGTAGCCGACACCGGCGCCGTCGTCGAGGAGTTCCCGGGCGTAGGTGTCCTCGACGTACTGGGAGAGGACGAGGATCGGCAGGCCGGGGAGCCGTTCCCGGGCGCGCAGCGCGGCCCTGATGCCCTCGTCGGTGAAGGACGGCGGGAGCCGGACGTCCACGATCGCCACGTCCGGCCGGTGGTCGACGGCGGCCGCCACGAAGGACTCGGCGTCCCCGGTGGTGGCGAGCACCTGGTTCCCCAGGGCCTCCAGCAGCGCGGTGAGCCCCTGCGCGAGCAGCGCGTTGTCCTCGGCGATCACGATCCGCACGGGCACTCCACGGTGATCAGGGTGGGGCCGCCGGGCGGGCTCTGGACCCGCAGCGTGCCGTCGACCGCCTCGACGCGCTGCCGCATGCCGCGCAACCCGGTGCCGCCGCCCTCGGCCGCGCCGCCGCAGCCGTCGTCGGTGATCTCCGCGCGGAGCGTGTCGCCGGTCCGGGCCAGGGTGACGGCGACGGATCCGGCCCCGGAGTGCTTGGCGGCGTTGGTGAGCGCCTCGGTGATGGCGAAGTACACGGCCACCTCGGTCCGCGCCGGCACGTCGCCGAGTTCGCCGAGTGTGCCGAGTTCGACGGTGGCGGGCACCGGGCAGCGGGCGACGACCGCCGCGATCGCACCGGCGAGGCCCCGGTCGGCGAGGATCGGCGGGTAGACCGAGCGCAGCACGTCGCGCAGCTCGACCATCGCCTCCTCGGCGCCCTCCCGGGCCCGGGTCAGCAACGGGCCGACGGCGGTCGGGTCCTTGCCCAACGTCCGTTCCGCGAGCCCGAGTTGCATGGCCAGCGTGACCAGCCGGGCCTGGGTGCCGTCGTGCAGGTCACGCTCGATGCGGCGCAGTTCGTCGCCGTGCGCGTCGAGCGCCCCGGTACGGGTCCGGTCCAGCGTCGACACCCGCTCGGCGAGCACCGCGGCGGCCGACGGGGCGAGCAGCCACCGGCTCACGGAGGCCGCCAGCCGGGCGAGCAGCGGCGGGCCGAACAGCGCGAGCAGCACGCTGAGCAGCAACTGCGGCACACCGGCGTAGACCGCCGATCCCCAGCTGTCGATCGGGATGTTCAGGATCAGCCTGATCGGATCGTCCGCGGGGAACAGCCACCACAGACAGCCGAGCACGAGCACGGCCGCCGGGAACAGGAACAGCGCCGTGCCGAGCAGCCCGAGCGCCGTGCCGACGACCACGGTGGCGGCCGCCCACCGCAGGTCCCGGCCGGTCGCCGGATCCGACAGCACCGCCGTCAGGCGCCGGCGCGCGTGCGTTCCGGCCGGTGGCGTGGCCGGCGCCCACCGCCCCAGCCGGGTGCGTTCGCGGTCGGCCAGCCGACGCAGCAGCCGGAGTTCGTGCGGCAGGACGAGCAGTCCCGCACCGACCAGGCAGAGGACGGCCGAGTAGACCAGGACGGGCACCAGCACGGCCAGGGCCAGTGCCTGGCCGAGCACGGTCGCGCAGTACCCGGCGGCCCGGGCGGAACGCGCCGCCCGCGCCCACGTTGTCGACGATTGGTTCACGCCGACCAGTCTTGCCGCTCCGCGGGCCCCGACGCAGTGGAGCGTGCTACACCATCGATCGACGGGCCTGCGCGATCGCCCGGGTCGGCCCGCGGTTCGTAGCGTCACGGCCATGAAATCGACGAGTACGACGAGTTCGGCGGGTTCAACGAGTTCGACGAGTGCGACGGGCTCCACGGGACGTCCCCGCGTCGAGCTCCCGCTCTTCCTGACGATCAGTTTCGTCGGCGCCTGGATCACCATGGTCCGCTCTGGGCGGACGGCCTGCGCCGGACCAGCGCCGGGCAGGGGACGCCCCGGCTCGCCGCGCTGTGCATGGTCCTGATGATGCTGGTGCCCGCACTGACCGCGTTCGGCCTGAGCGCGTTCGGACCGACGGCGCGCGGCCGGGGGCCGCGCCGGGCCGCGCGGGACCTCGGGCTCGCCAGGGTCAACCCGTGGCGGCACGAACTCCGCTCGGTCGCGGTCGCGTTGACGATCCCGCTCGGCCTCACCGCCGCCGGTCTGACCCTGGCCGCGCTGGTCGGCTGGTACGACCCCGCGCACCTGCCGGGGCCGGCCGAGGTGCTGCCGCTGGTGCTGAGCGCGGTGCTGTCCGTCCCGCTGTACTTCGGTGAGGAACTCGGCTGGCAGGGCTACCTGTTGCCGCGACTGCTCCGGTTCGGCAGGATGCGGGGCCTGCTGCTCGGCGGCGCGATCTGGGGGGCATGGCACGTGCCGATGACGGCGCTCGGTGGAAGCTATCCGGGCCATTCGGTGCTGCTGGGCGTGCCCGTGGCCGTGGTGACCGCCATGCTGCTCGGAACGGTGATCGCCTCGATCCGGTTGTCCACCGGATCGGTGTGGGCGGCCGTCGCGGCGCACCTGTCGCTCAACGAGTTCACGCTTCCGCTCACCCGGGTGGTGTCGGGCCGGGTGGTCGACCCGCTGCTCGCGGGCCCGCTGTCCGCCTCGACCTGGCCGGTGACCGGGCTGGCCGTGCTGGGCATCTGGCTCGCCCACCGACGGAGTGCCGGCCGCGCCCCGATGCCGACCGTGCCCCGGTCCTGATCGCCGCCGGTCCCGATCGTCCCTGATCCCGGTTGCCTCCGGCCCGGTCGCGGGACCAGGCTGGAGGGAGGACGGCAGGGGGTGCGGGAGGCGTCGGTCGTGGACGGTCCCCGGCCCGCCGGGCGGTCCGGGCGCGGCCACCGGAGTGTGCCGCACACGGCGGACCTGCGGGTGGAGGCGTGGGCGCCGACGGCCGAGGGCTGCATCGGCGAGCTGGTGCACGCCGTGGTCGGCGGCTTCGCCGACCTGTCCGGGGCGCGGGTCGTCGGCGAGCGCGCCTGTACCGTGCTCGCGGCGAGCGGGCCGGACCTGCTCGCGGGCGTCCTGGAGGAGGTCATCTACCGGATGGACGCCGACGGCGAACTGCCCCTCGCGCTCGCGCTCGGACCGATCCGGGGCCTGGACGGCGCCCTCGGCGTCGAGGTGCGCTTCCGGATGGTCGACACCGCCACCGTCGCGCCGGTCGGCTCGGTGCCGAAGGCCGTCTCGCTGCACGGCCTGGAACTGGCCGAGGGGCCGGGCGGCTGGGCCTGCGCGGCCACCATCGACGTCTAGCCGACGTGAGCCGAGGTGAGCCGGGGTGAGTGGGGTGAGCGAGGTGGAGATCGCACTGGTCGAGGCGGGTCGCTGTCGCTGGCGGATCGAGCCGCGCCCGCCGATGCGGGTGCCGGGCGTGGTCTTCGCGACCGCTGCGCTGCTGCCGCAGGACACCGGGGACCGCGCGCTGGAGCAGGTCGCCAACGTGGCCGCGCTGCCCGGGATCGTCCGCGCCTCCTACGCGATGCCGGACGTGCACTGGGGCTACGGCTTCCCGATCGGCGGGGTCGCCGCGACCGACGTCGAGCGGGGCGGGGTGGTCTCGCCGGGCGGGGTCGGCTTCGACATCTCCTGCGGGGTCCGGCTGCTCGCCGCCGGGGTGGCCCGGGAGGAGCTCGACGCCGAGCGGATCCGCCGCCTGATGGACCTGTTGGACCGGACCGTCCCGCGCGGGCTCGGCCGCGGCGGCCTGTGGCAGCTGTCCGGGCCGGAGGAGCTGGACGAGCTGTTGCTCGGCGGGGCCCGGTACGCCGTCGAGCACGGCCATGGGGTGCCGCGCGACCTGGAGCGCTGCGAGGACCGCGGCGTGCTGCCCGGCGCCGCCCCCGGTGAGGTGAGCACCCGGGCCGTCGAGCGGGGTCTCCACCAGGTCGGCAGCCTGGGCTCGGCCAACCACTTCCTGGAGGTGCAGGCCGTCGACCGGGTGCACGACCCGGCCACCGCCGCCGCGTTCGGGCTGCGGGCGGGCCAGGTCTGCGTGATGATCCACTGCGGCTCGCGCGGCCTCGGGCACCAGATCTGCACCGACCACGTGCGGGCCATGGACCGTGAGCTGCAGCACCACCGGATCGAGCTCCCGGACCGCCAACTCGCCTGCACCCCGGTGGACTCCGCGCGCGGCCGGGCCTACCTGGGGGCGATGACCGCCGCGGCCAACTACGGCCGGGCCAACCGGCAGCTGCTCTCCGAGGCCGCCCGGCGGGCCTTCGCCACCGCGCTGGGCGTCGGGCTGGAGCTGGTCTACGACGTCTCGCACAACCTCGCCAAGCTGGAGACCCACGAGGTGGACGGCGCGCCTCGCAGGCTCTGCGTGCACCGCAAGGGCGCCACCCGCGCCCTGCCACCCGGGGACCCGGAGCTGCCCGCCGACCTGGCCGGGGCCGGGCAGCCGGTGCTGGTGCCGGGGACGATGGGCACCGCCTCGTACGTCATGGTCGGGCTGCCCGGAAACGAGGCCTTCCGCTCGGCCTGCCACGGTGCCGGACGGGTGTGGAGCCGCCACCAGGCGTTGCGCACGGTGCGTGGCGAGCGGCTGCGGGAGGAGTTGGAGGCGCGCGGGGTCGCGGTCCGGCCCGCCTCGCTGCGCGCCCTGGCGGAGGAGACGCCCGAGGCGTACAAGGACGTGGACGCGGTGGCCGTCACCACCGAGGCGGCCGGCCTGGCCCGGCCGGTCGCCCGGTTGGTGCCGCTCGGGGTGTGCAAGGGCTGACCGAGGGTGGGGAAGGGTGGGGCGTGGCGGGGCGTGGCGGGGCGGGCCCGGACCGGCTTCGACCGGTCCGGCCCGCCGACGGGGCTCAGGTCAGGTCGAAGGCGGTCGGCCCCTGGCCCGCCCAGATGGTGCGGGAGGCCTGTTCGGGGTAGCGGACGGTCTCCGAGGGCGCGTCCAGGACCCGGGTGAGCTGCTGCTGCGGCTCGTACCGGGCCCAGCCGGGGTCGCCGGTGGTGACGAAGTCGATCCAGGCCTGCCGGAGTTCCCGGGAGACCTCGACGGTCTCCGGGGTCACCGGCTCGCCGAGGAAGGGCCGGGCCGCCGGGCTGTCCAGGGTGCCGAAGGCGAGCGGGATGTCCAGGCCGTGGCAGGGGCCGAACAGCCCGTCCATGCCGGGGGCGGGGAAGGCGAGTTCGAAGAGGTACGAGGTGCCGCCGGCCGCCGCGTTGCCCTCGGCGAGGTGCAGCGAGGGCATCCGGAACAGGGCGTCGGAGGTGACGGCCGTGAGCAGGTCCTCGGGGGTGGCGCCGGGGAGGGCGGCGCGGTAGGCGTCCGGGCCGGCGGGGCGCGGGGCGAGCTGGTCGAGGGCGGTGCGGGCCTCCGGCTCGGTGAAGCCGCCGTGCCGGCCGGCCAGCACCGCGAACAGCCGGAACTCGTCCCGGGTGTGGCCGACCAGCAGCTCGGTGCCGGCGGCCCGTCCGGCGGCCAGGGCGGTCCAGGGCTCCTCGGTGAGGACCTCGCCGTCGACCACCGGGACGGTGGTGACACCGGTCTGGGCGAGCCGCCCCCAGCGGGGGAGCTGCTCGGGCAGGGTGGCGTTCAGTTCGGTGACCGCGGCCGCCAGCCGCCAGGGGTCGATCTCGGCGAGGGCGGCGGCGGTGGGGGCGGTGCCGACCTGCTTCGCCAGGGCGGCGGTGACCTCGGCGGCCAGCGCGGGGGTGGCGAGGTTGCCGCCGACGGAGTGGGCGACGGCCCGTCGGAACAGGCCGCGGGCCCGGTCCATGGTGAGCAGCGCGGCGACCGAGGAGGCGCCGGCGGACTGACCGGCGACGGTGACCCGGTCGGGGTCGCCGCCGAACGCGGCGATGTTCCGCCGGACCCACTCCAGGGCGGCGACCTGGTCGAGGAAGGCCCGGTTGGCCGGGACGCCGTCGAGGAGGGCGAAACCCTCCGCGCCCACCCGGTAGTTGACGGCCACCACGACCAGCCCGGCCCGGGCCAGCTCGGTCGGGTCGTACAGCGGGTCGCCGGCGGTGCCGGCCATGAAGCCGCCGCCGTGGATCCAGACCAGCACCGGCAGGCCGGCCGTGCCCGGGTCCGGGGTGCAGACGTTGAGCGTCAGCCAGTCGGTGCCGGTGGTCGGTTCGGCGGTCAGCGGCCCGGACTGGGGGACGACGGGGCCGAACTCGAAGGCGTCGCGGACGCCGTCCCAGCGTTCGGGCGGGACGGGTGCGGCGAAGCGGAGCGGGCCGACCGGCGGGCGGCCGTACGGGACGCCGCGGAAGACCGCGAGTCCGCGGTCGAGGCGGCCGCGGAGGGTTCCTTCGGTGGTGTGGGCGACGGGCTGCACGAGCATGTGGGCACTCCTCCCTCGGAATGCCCCCAGCGTTATCGGTCACCTGTATTATGTCAAGTGTATGGGGAAACGCCGGGAGAGCCGGAGGAGTCTGGGAGGAGGGCCGGGCCATGCCCAAGCAGGTGGACCACCAGGAGCGGCGCGAGACCATCGCCCGCGCGCTGTGGCGGGTGGTGGAGCGGCGCGGGGCCCGGCACCTGACGCTGCGCGAGGTGGCGCAGGAGGCCGGGATCTCGCTCGGGCAGCTGCAGCACTACTTCGGCTCCCGGGCCGAGCTGCTCGGCTTCGCGATGGACCTGGCCGGGGAGCAGAGCGGGCGGCGGGTGGAGCGGGCGCTGGCGGAGCTGGGCGAACGGCCGCACCCGCGCGCGGTGCTGCGCGCGCTGCTGGTCGAACTGCTGCCACTGCACGCCGACTCCCGGGTGACCAGCCGGATGAGCGCCGCCTACGTGCTGGAGGCGCTGCACGACGAGGAGGTCCGCGCCCGGGCCCGGAGCGGTCTGCTGCAGGGCCGCGGGACGGTCGAGCAGGTGGTCCGGCAGGCGATCGCCGACGGGCTGATCGGGGCCGACCGGGATCCCGTGGTGGAGACCGACCTGCTGCTCGCGCTCACCGGGTTCACCACCCTGCTGGAGCTGAGCGTGGTCGGGCCGGAGGCGGCGCTCACGGCCGTCGACCGGCACCTGGACGGGCTGTTCGCGGGGGAGGGCGGGTCGGCGGTCCGGTGACGGCGTGGCAGGCTGGGCGGGCCGCACCAGAGCAGCACAGCAGCACAGCACCGCAGAAGGCGCCGCCCGCCGGCCCCGTGACCAGGAGCACCAGCATGGACCGACCCGCCGCCCTCCGCCTCGACGCCACCGCCTCCGGGCACCCGGCCGGCATCCTCGACGCCGCCGAGCAGGCCGAACGCCGGGGCATGGACCGGCTGGTGGTCGCCGAGACCGCGTACGACCCGTTCCTGCAGCTGGCCCGGGCCGCCGACCGCACCGAGTCGATCGAACTGGCCACCGGCATCGCGGTGGCCTTCGCCCGGACCCCGATGACGCTGGCCTACCAGGCCTGGGGGCTGCACGCGGCCTCCGGCGGCCGGGCCGTCATCGGGCTGGGCTCGCAGGTCAAGCCGCACATCGAGAAGCGCTTCGGGATGCCCTGGGACCGCCCGGCGGCGCGGATGGCCGAGTACGTGCACGCGGTGCGGGCGATCTGGCACAGCTGGCAGACCGGTGAACGGCTGCGGTTCCGCGGCGAGTTCTACCGCCACACGCTGATGACACCGGTCTTCTCGCCCGACCCCGTCCCGGGCGGGGTGCCCCGGATCCTGCTGGCGGGGGTCGGGCCGCTGATGACCCGCACCGCCGGGGCGGTGGCGGACGGCTTCCTCAACCACCCGTTCTCCTCCACCGCCTACCTCACCGAGCAGGTGCTGCCCGGGTTGGCCGAGGCGCGCGGGCGGTCCGAGGCGGAGGGGGCCGAGTGGACCGGGCGGCCGTTCGAGATCGTCGGCAACGTGCTCACGGCCACCGGCCGGACCGAGGAGGAGCTGGCGGCCAACCGGGCCGGGGTGCGGGAGCGGCTGGCGTTCTACGCCTCCACCCCGGCCTACCGTCCGGTGCTGGCCCAGCACGGGTGGGAGGGGCTGCAGGAGGAGCTGCACACCCACTCGGTGCGCGGGCGCTGGGCGGAGATGACGGCACTGATCTCCGACGAGGTGTTCGACGCCTTCGCGGTGTCCGGCACGGTCGAGGAGGCCGCGCGGGAGATCCACCGGCGGTACGCGGGGCTGGTCACCCGGCTGTCCGTCAACCTGCCCGAGGACGCGGACCCGGCGCTCGGCCTCGACGTGCTGGCGGCGGTGCGGGCGCTGGGCTGAGCGGAAGCGGTCCGGAGCCATTGCCGCAGGGGCGCTAATCGGTCAGAGACTGATCAAGACCGGGCACATTCGCGCAAGCGGTTCCCCGGCGGTCAGCCCGGGCGGCAGGATCGCGCTGAGCAGGAGGATCGCGCCGGGAGCGGCGCGGGACTGTCATGTCTTGGCCACTCGATGTCGATCACGGGGGTGCCCGGGTGTCCGTGTCCGACGACCGCAGCGCAGCAGGACCGCCGGAGGAACCGTACCGCGCGGACGACCCGTCGGAGCCGGCCGCCGAGGAGCCGTACGGTCCCGCGTACCCGCACCTCGCTGACTACTCGCACACCACCGAGGACCCGTACGGGAGTTGGGGGACCGTCGAGGACGACGAACTGGCGGACCTCGACGACTTCCTGCGCGTCTGCGCCGAACTGACCGGCTTCGACGTCCCCGAACTGCGGGCCACCGGCATGGCGGACGAGCACCACCGCACCGCCCTGTCCCACCGGGTCCGCGACGAACACGCCCTGGTCCACCTCTGGTACGTCGGCAGCTGGCCCGGCGAGGCCCCCTCCTCCGCCCGCGCCCACGACCGGGGCCTGGTCTGGCGCACCTTCCGGGCCGTCCCGCCCGGCTCCGCCGCACCCGGCCACGGCAGTTGGGCCGAGGCGCCGGGCGGGGCCGAGGCCCGGAGGGAGGGCGAGGAGCGGTGAACGGATCCGCGGACACCCCGCACTGGGACGCCGTCGTGGTCGGCGCGGGCTTCGCCGGCAGCCTGGTCGCCCAGCGGCTCGGCGCCCAGGGCTGGCGGGTGCTCGTCCTGGAGGCCGGCCGGACCGCGCCCGGCGCCGCCGAGACCGCCGCCGCCCACCGCGCCGCCGGCGGCGGCCCGCCCACCGCGCCCTACCCGCACAGCCCCGACGCGCCGTCACCCGACGTCACCGACCTCACCGGCCTCCCCGAGGGCGGCTTCACCGTCACCGGGTACCTCCGCCAGTACGGACCGCTGCCCTACGCCAGCGGCTACCTGCGCGCCAACGGCGGCACCGGACTGCTCTGGACCGGCCTCGCCCCGCGGATGCACCCCGAGGACTTCCGCACCGGCGACCTCGGCCACGGCCGCAACTGGCCGATCGGCTACCACGACCTGGAACCGCACTACCGCGAGGCCGAACGGGAACTCGGCGTCGCCGCCGACGCCGAGGAACAGCGCCGGGCCGTCGGACTGCCGATCCCGGACGGCTACGCCTACCCGATGCGGGCCGTCCCGGCCAGCTACCTCGACCGGCAGCTGGCCCGCGCCCTGGACGGCCGCACCGTGCGCGACCCCGCCGCACCCGACCCGGCCCGGCTCGCCGTCACCGCCACCCCGCACGCCCGCAACGGCCTGCCCACCCGGCCCGGCGCCGACCACGGCCCGCCCTGCGCGGGCAGCGCCAGCTGCGTCCCGGTCTGCCCGACCGGCGCCAAGTACACCCCGCTGCGCACCCAGGCCCGCTGGGCGCCCACCGTCGAGCTGCGCACCGAGGCCGTGGTCGGCCGGGTGCTCGCCGACCCGGTGACCGGCCGGGCCACCGGGGTCGAGTACCTGGCCGACGGCACCGCCCACCGGGTCACCGCGGAGCTCGTGGTGCTCGCCGCGCACGCGATCGAGAACGCCCGACTGCTGCTGCTGTCCGGCCTGGCCAACCGCAGCGACCAGGTCGGCCGGAACCTGATGGACCACCCCGTGCTGCTCACCTGGGGCCTGATGCCCGGCCCGGTCGGCCCCTACCGGGGGCCCGGCTCCACCAGCGGACTGGAGGCCTTCCGCTTCGGCGGGGCGCGCCGTCGGCGGGCGCCGTTCCGGATCGAGATCGGCAACTGGGGCTGGTCCTGGGCCGGCGGCGGCCCCGAGGCGGAGACGGCCGCGCTGCTCGCCGCCGGAGTGCGCGGCAAGGAGCTGCGGGAACGGCTCGGCGACCGGCTGGGGCGTCAGTTCTCGTTCCAGTTCGAGCTGGAGCAGACCGCCGACCCGACCAACCGGGTCACCCTCGACCGGGAGCGGCGCGACCCGCTCGGCCTGCCCGTCCCGGCGATCCACTACGACCTGGACGGGTACGTCCGCGAGGGCATGGCCTCCGCCCGGGCCGTCTCCGACCAGATCTTCACCCTGCTGGGCGCCGAGGACCACACCGCCTACCCGGGCGGTGATTGGCCCGGCCGGCTGGAGCACCGCGGCCGGGTGCACGGCTACCGGGGCGCCGGGCACGCCGGCGGCACCCACCTGATGGGCGACGCCCCCGGCACCTCCGTGGTCGACCACTGGCAGCGCAGCTGGGACCATCCCAACCTGTACGCCGTCGGCTGCGGCTCGATGCCCTCGCTCGGCACCTCCAACCCCTCGCTCACCATGGCCGCCCTCGCCCTGCGCAGCGCCGAACGGATGCACCGGGACCTGCTGGAGCTGCGGCGGCCGGCCACCCTCGGTTCCCCCTCCTCCCCCTCCTCCCCCTCCTCGTCCTCGGAGTCCTCATGACCGGTCTGCCGTTGCCGCCCGTCCCGGAGCCGTACGTCCTGCCCTTCCAGTACGGCGCGCTGCACAACATCGGCGTCGACTACCTGGTGGAACCCGAGCGGGCCCGCCGGCTGCTCGCCAAGCGCCACCCCGGGCTGACCGCGGCCGTCTTCGACGGCGGGGCCTGCGTCTCGCTCAACTACCAGCTGTACTTCGCCCAGTACCCCAACGGCGGCGGCATCACCGAGGAACTGGAGATCAACCTGATCGCCCACCCGGCGTTCGCCGAGGAGCGCATCCCGGCGGTCAACTACGGCCAGTACGCCCGTGGGTACGACCAGACCAAGCTGCTCGGCATCGCCCGGCTGCACGTGCTCTGCGACAACCCGCTGGCCATCGACGCCGGGCGCCGGCTGTACGCCGAGCCCAAGCACCCGGGCTGGTTCGAGACCACCCTGCCCTCGCTCAACGCGCCCGCCGTGCGCGAACGGTGGAGCGTCTCCTGCCGCCGGGCCGAGCTCGGGCCGGACGGGCTGCGCCGGCACCAGGAGGAGATCCTCGCCCTGGACGTCGACCTGGTCGGCCTCACCCCGGAGTCGGTGAACAACACCCCGATCACCGGCTACGGCACCGACGACGAGGGCAAGTTGCTCGCCGGACCGCTCACCGTCCACCAGCCGTACCGCTACTACGCCCTGGACGACCGCACCGCCGAACGGGTCCGGCTGGACCTCGGCAACCCGGCCGAGGAGGCCGCCCGCGACCTCGCCCAACTCCTCGGCGACGCCCCGGCCGCCGGCGTCTGGACCTACCAGTCCGCCCCGGTGGCCGCCCACCACCGCCCCTACTACGTCCGGTGACGGTCGAACCGGGACCGACGGTGCGCTGAGCACCCGGTCCGGCTGGGGCTAGAGTTCCCCCTCGATACGGACGAGGGGGCGGGATGGACGCGGTGGACCTGCCGGAGGCGGCCTACGGGGTCGAGGCGCTGGGGCGGTTGCACGAGCCCGGGGACCACCGGCGGCTGGCCGAGCGGACCGCCGACCCGGAGGTGCTACGGGTGCTGGCCGGTGGCGACTACCCGTTCGTCTGGCGCGTGATCGCCCGGAACGCCGCCACGCCGGTCGAGGTGCTGGCCGCACTCGCCGAGCGGCGGCACTCCAGCTGGGACGACAACGACCGGCTGAAGCTGGTCGCGGCCCGCCAGGACCTCACCGTCGAGGCCCTGGACGGGCTGGTCGAGGTGGTTGCCGAGCGGCTGCGGGAGGGCGAACGGCCGTACGCGGCGGTCCTGTTGCTGGCCCGGCGGCCGGAGGTGCCGGTCGAGCGGGTCACCCGGCTGGGGCACCTGCCGGGTGCCTCCAGGCGGTTGCGGCGGGGGATCGGCCGCGCGCTGGCGGCCCGCCCGTCGGGCTGAGGTCCGAGATGCCGTGGGCCACGGCCGCGCTGAACGCCGGGTGGACGACCGGCAGGATCGAGCCGCGGCCGTTGTTCTCGAAGTGGTCCCGGTTCTCGGAGCGGCCTCCGCCCCTGAAGTGGGTCCCGCCTCGGGCCGCGCCCGCCGTCGGTGGGGCGGGACCGGCGCGGCCCGGCGCTCACACCGTCACGTCCACGCGCCCGCGGGAGCGGGCGATGTTCTGCTCCAGGAGTTCGGTGGACTCCCGCACACCGACCGGCCGGACCTCCCCGGCGGTGGCGGGCAGCCGTCCGTCGTCGCCCTTCAGCTCGGTGAGCGCCTGGTCGATCGCCCGGTGGGAGGCGAACAGGCAGGGCGTGCTGTAGATCGCCACGTCCACCCCGAGGTCGGTGAGCTCGGTGAGCGACAGCCGGGGGGACTTGCCGCCCGCGATCTGGTTGAACAGCAGGGGCTTGTCGCCGACCTCCTTGCGGATCCGGCGGATCCACTCCTCGCTGCGCACGCCGTCGACCAGCACCACGTCGGCGTCGGTCTCGGCCAGCGCGCGGGCGCGGCGCAGGATGTCCTCCTCCTCGGTGGCGTCGGTGCGGGCGACCACCAGGAGGTCGGTCCGCTCGGCCAGGACGAGTTCGAGCTTCGCCAGGTACTCCTCCAGCGGGAGGACCTGCTTGCCGTCGGCGTGGCCGCAGCGGCGCGGGCGCTTCTGGTCCTCCAGGATGACGCCCGAGGCGCCGATGCGTTCGAGCCGGCGCACCACGTGGCAGGCGACCTCGGGATCGACGTAGCCGTCGTCGATGTCGACCAGCAGGTGGTGTTCGGGGAAGGCGCCGCGCAGTCGCTCGACGAAGGCCACCATGTCGGGCCAGGCGATGAAGCCGATGTCCGGCAGGCCGTAGTAGGAGGCGGCGAAGCCGAAGCCGGAGACGAACATGCCGTTGTAGTGCCCGGCGGCGATGGTGGCCGAGTACATGTCGTGAACGCCGATCAGGGGGGTGGTGCCGGCGTCCGCGATCTCGGAGCGGAGGCGCTGACCAGGGCCCGAAGCGTTGGAACCGTGCAACAAGGGTCTCTCCCTACTCGCGACGGAAAGGCCTCAACCCGGCCCTTGCGGGGCCGAGTTGGCATGTACACACTATGCATTCTTTAAGGTTCCATGGGCAAGTCTTTACGGTGGATCCACTCGCGCAGGCGGGGGAGCATGCGGTAGTGCGTCCATCGTATGACATGCACACGCCGTGTGACGCACGGTCAGGAAGTCCGGTCGGGAAGCCCGGTCGCGACGCGAGAGGGCCCCGGTGCTCCAGGGGTCGGAGCGCCGGGGCCGGGGGGCAGGGTGCCGGTGGGTCAGGCGTTCGGGGTGGGCCGGACGGCGCGCCGCTCGCGCAGCGTCCGCAGCACCCGGCGGGTCGCCCGGGTGGCGACCGGCGGGAGCAGGTCCAGCGCGAGTCGGCGCGGGGTGGAGCGCTGGAGCTGCGCGGGCGTCTTGACCTGGTAGTTGAGCCGCAGCACCCGGCGCCCGGCGATGGTGTCCTCGTCGACGGTGTAGCCGTCGGCCCGCCAGTCGCGCTCCAGCAGGACCTGCCGGGCGGCGTCGGCGTCGCCCCAGGTCCCGTAGAACTTCATCGGGGTGAGCAGCACCGGCCGCAGTCCGCCGGTGAAGACCGCCTCCCAGACGGCCGCCGAGACGCCCGGGGTGTGCTCGGAGCGGTAGTCGTCCAGCGAGACCAGGCCGTTCTCGCCGAGCGCGGCCCGGGCCACCAGGATGTCCCCGCTGACGTGCTCGTACAGGTGCGAGGCGTCGACGTGGACGAAGCGGCAACTGCCCGCCGGGATCCGGCCGTCCGCCAGGACCGAGGTGGGCGCCTGCACGATCTCGGGCAACTCGTCGTGGAAGGCCAGGTAGTTGGACTCGAAGGCGCTGCGGGTGAGGGTCTTGCGGTAGGACATCGCCATCTCGGCGGCGTTGTCGGCGTCGCCCGCCTCGGAGTCGAACAGGTCGCAGACGGTCAGCCGTTCGCCCGGCCGCAGGTGGTCGCCGAGCAGCACCGCGCTGCGGCCGAGGTAGCTGCCGAGCTCCAGGACGTCCCCGGTGACCCCGGCCGCCGTCTGGGCGGACAGCAGGTGGGCGAACGCGGCCCGGTCCAGGCCGAAGAACCAGCCGGGGATGTCGTCCCGCCGCTGCGGGGCGGCGGTGGCGGGGGCGGTCACTTCGCTGGGCACGGCTGCCTCCAGGACGGGCGGGGCGCGGTGGTGGGTCACGCCGCGGAGGGGCGCCGTGGTCGTGTGGCAGGTCATCATAGCGAGGGCCGGGGGGTGCGGCGCGAGCTGCGGTGATGCGCAATTCCGGTTCGTCGGCGTGTTGTTCGAAGGGGTGCGCGGACCGGTCGTACGCGCCCGGCGGTCCTCCCCGGTTCGGCGGCGTTCCGGGGTTCGCCGGCCGTCCCCGGCTCAGCCGGCCGCCGGGTCCTCCAGGGCGGCGAGGGTCTCCGTCAGCCAGGCCCGCTCGGCGGCGCCGGAGGCGCGGGCGACCAGCAGCATGCCGCGCCGGAACGGGTTCGGCTCCCGTTCGGCGGTGACCGGGTGGCCGTCCCCGTCGTGGAAGAAGCTGCTCGGCGCCTCCAGGAAGGCCAGTCGGCGGCGCAGCACCGCGGCCTGCCGGGGCGGGTCGGCCAGCTGGTGGAGGAAGGCCGCGAGGGCGAAGAAGCGGATCTGGTCGGTGATCTCGCCCTGCTCCGGATCGGCCAGCCGGCGGAGCAGTTCGGCTCGGCCCGCCTCGGTCAGTTCCAGGGTCTGGCGCGGCGCGGCGCCGCTGCCGGGCTCGGTGCGGCGGTGCAGCAGCCCGCCCTTCTCCAGCCGGGTGATCGCGGGGTAGAGCGCGCCGTCGCTGACCGGGCGGACGTGACCGGTCAACCCGGTGATCCGGGACTTGAGTTCGTAGCCGTGCAGGGGCTGGTCGTACAGGAAGCCGAGGATCGCGAGGGTCAGCACGGTCGGAGCCCTTTCGTCGGAATGCGCCCCATGATGCGCCCTGGAGCGCGGTTCGTGCTACCTCTTGTCGATGTACCTCGGATCGATGTTCATCCAGCTGGTGGGGCCGGCGGAGACGGTGGGGCCCCGGGGGCGGGTGTCGGCGACAGCCGGGTGAGGGCGCGTCGCCGACCCGCGTCGGCGCTCAGGAGGCGCTGCCCGTCCGGGCGGTGAGGGCGGCGGCGAAGGTGTGGGCCGCCGCCAGGTCGCGGGCGTCGGGGCGGTTCTTGTTGATGCCGCCGATCGGCTTGAAGGGGAGCCAGGTGTCGTGGCCGCGGGCCGTGAAACCGTCGATCACCTCGAAGCCCTTCGCCGCCAGCCGGCGCTCCAACGGGCGGGTGAACGGGCGGAAGCCCGGCTCCGGGAGGCCGCTGGTGGCGAACACGAAGGCCCGGCAGGGCTGTCGGGTGGCCGGGAGGGCGTGCACGAAGCGGCGCAGGCGCGGGTGGAGGCGGCCGGTGAAGACCCCCGAGCCGAAGCCGACCAGGTCGGCTTCGGCGAGGTCGGTCGGGTCGAGCTCCTCCGGTTCGACCACCTGGGCGGCCAGCGGCCGGGCGATGGCCTCGGCGATCCGCCGGGTGTTGCCGTGGGACACCGAGACGCACACGATGACGGCCTTCATGATGCTGCTCCCTTCGCTCCGCGGGTGCGGGGGGTGCGGAACGTCCGCGCCCACCAGAGGGACCGGGTGGCGCGGGGGAACGTGACATCGCCGACCGGAGCGGGCCCGGGCGGGGCGGGGAGCCGAACCGAACAGGGCGGGACGTCGGCCGGCCCCAGGCGCATCCCTTTTCCCGGTGGCATCTCCCGTCACATTTCCGCACACCCGCCCCGACCGTCATTCCGGTCACTCCGGCGCACCTGCGAAAATCTGGTATCGGCCAGCCGGAGGCGGACTGCCACGGTTTCGGCCAACCAATTCACATCCGTCATCAGGGGTTCCGCCCGTGGTCGGGAGCCACACCAGGGTTTTTGCCGGTCCGATTCCTATGAGAATTGCTTTCCGTTCAATCGGAAGGGGTTGCGAGCGGGTGATCGGCCGTGAAGACTGTTCCGCGTTCGACTTTCGGATCGTTCGAGCCGTGTTCGGGTCGCCAAGGATTGCGCCGGTTCCCCGGCTGTTGCGGCGGGTTCCGTTCGGTGGCCCGGGGAAGGGCGTAGGGGGGATCACGATGCCGGATGGGGCTACCGCTCGGGGTGCGGGCCGAGAGGGCCGCAGGCCGGTGTGTTCGGGGTGGCCGTCCGGTCCGGCGGGCCGGGCGCGGGCATTCGGTTGCCCGGAGTTTGCCGAGTAGCGGGGAAATCGGGTCGTATTCGTGCCACCCGGCCGTGGCACGACGTCGTGGCCCGGAACCGCTCCGCGTGCGCCGTTGTCGCGCAGTGTCGCGCCGGTAGCCGACTCCATTCGTGTTCCTGCCGTACCGGCCCCGGTCGGGACGGCGTCCGGTCATTCCCGTTGTTCGCGCGGTCTTTGCGCCGTTGCGCGCCGGGGGCCGGAAATTTGGCAAGGCGTTCCTCAGTAATCCGGAAATTCATCCGCGGGCGCCGGCAGCAGCCCGCGGCCGAGAACCACTCAACGGGAGCTACCGCCCATGCCGTACCCCGCCTTGGCGCCGGTCCGCGAGCGCACGCCGCAGCTGTTGCGGCGGGCTTTGCAGGAGCGGCTCGACACGCTCGCGCGCCGCCACCGGGTGCCCGGTGCCCAACTGGTGCTGGACACCGGGTCGGAGGTGCTGGCCCTGCACACCGGTGTGGCCGACGCCGCCACCGGCGCCCCGTTCACCGAGGACACCGCCGTACCGGTCGGCTCGCTGACCAAGCCCTACACCGCGGCCCTGGTGCTGCTCCTCGCCGACGACGGGGACCTCGACCTCGACGACCGGGCCGCCGCCCACCTGCCCGAACTCCGGCACCTTCCCGAAGTAACGATTCGCCAGCTGCTCAGCCACACCGGCGGGCTGCCCACCGGCCCGGACTCCGACGCGGCCGCCCGGACCACCGCGGCGCACTACCTGACCTCGGTCTGCACCGCGCAGGACGCGCTGTTCCGGCCGGGCACGGGCTTCTCCTACTCCAACGCGGGCTACGTCGCGGCCGGACGCCTGGTGGAGGCGGTGACCGGGATGCCGTGGCCGGAGGCAGTCGCAGCCCTGTTGCTGGAACCGCTCGACACCGTGCCCGCCTTCGTCGACACCGTCACGACCGGCGCCGCGCCCGCCCGCCCGGTCGCCGCCGGGCACGCCCGCAACGCCGCGACCGGGCGGGTCCGGCCGGTCCGGCAGAACCTCGCCCCGCTGGAGGCGCCGGCCGGAGCGCTGCTGGTGAGCGCCGCGGACCTCGCCGCGCTCGGCGCCGCCGCGATCGGGCGCTCCAAGGTGCTGCCCCCGGACGCCGCCGAGGAACTGCGCCGCCCGCAGCCCGGCGCCCGGCCGGGCGCCCTGGCCGACGGTTGGGGGCCGGGCCTGGCGCTCTACCGCCAGGACGACCGGCTGTGGTGCGGCCACGACGGCAACGCCATGGGCACCTCCTGCCATCTGCGGGCCGAGCCGGACGGCGGCACCGTGGTCGCCTTCACCGGCAACGCCGGTTCGGCCACCGCGCTCTGGCGCGAACTCGCGGCGGACCTGCGCGAGTTGACCGGGATCGCGGTGCCCGCCGCGATCGCCCCGGTGGCCTCGGGCGAGCCGGTGGTGCCGCCCGGGTGCGTCGGCGGCTACGCCAACGGCGGCATCCGGTACCGGGTCGAGCCGACCCGCGACGGAGGGCTCACCCTCTCCGTGGACGGTGACCTGCCGCTCCCGCTGCGCTGCTACGCCGACCTCAGCTACGACCTGCTCGACCCGGAGACCGGCCGCCCCGAGCCCGGCGGGTGGTTCCACCGGGACCCCGACAGCGGGGTGGTCGACCGGGTGCAGGTGTCCGGGCGCACCGCCCGCCGCGTCGAGCCCGCCTGAGCGGCGCCGCACCCGGCGGGCCGCACCCGCCGTACGGAACCCGCACCACCCGTCGTACGGAACCCGCACCACCCGCCGCCCGGCTCACCCCGGCGGACCCGCACCACCTGTTCTGCCGTCACACCCGCACCACCGCACCACCGTCACACGCCCCCCGCAGCACCGGGGCCTGGTCCCCGCCCGTTCCGGTGCCCGCGTCGTGCCCTCCCCGTCCGGAAGGACCTTCGCCATGTCCGCCCAGCCCGCCCAGCCCGCGCGTCCGTCGGGCGCCCCGCCGCAGCCCCGGTGCGCCGCCGGGGTGCCGGAGGGTGCCGTCGACCCGTCCCCGGCCGGGCGGACGCTCCACGGACTGTTCGCCGCCCGGGTGGCCGAGGCGCCGGACGCGCCCGCGCTGACCGACGGCCGACGCACCTGGAGCTACCGGGAGTTGGCCGACCGGGTCGACCGGCTGGCCCGGTCGCTGCGACTGCGCGGCGCCGGTCCCGACCGGACGGTGGCGTTGGTGCTGCCGCGCTCGATGGAACTGGTCGCGGCGGAGCTGGCGGTGGCCCGGGCCGGTGCCGCCTTCCTGCCCGTCGACCCCGGCTACCCGGCCGAGCGGCGGGCGATGATGCTCGCCGACGCCGCGCCCGCGGTGGTGCTGGACGATCCGGCCCGGGTCCGCGCGGTCCTGGAGACGGCCGACACCGCCGAAGCCGCCGAAGCCGCCGAAGCCGCCGAAGCCGCCGACGTCGCCGAAGCCGAAGCCGAAGAGACGGTGGAGGTGGGCCCCGACCACGCGGCGTACGTCATCTACACCTCCGGCTCCACCGGGACGCCCAAGGGCGTGGTGGTCACCCACCGGGGCATCGCCGGGTTCACCGCGGCGGCCGTCGAGCGCTACGCGATCCGGCCCGGGGACCGGGTGCTGCAGTTCTCCTCACCGAGCTTCGACGCCTCCGTCCTGGAACTGTTCAGCTCCGTGCTGGCCGGGGCCACCCTGGTGGTCCCGCCGGACGGCCCCTGGCTGGGCGCCGAACTCGCCGCCGTGCTGGACGAGCACCGGATCACCCACGCGCTGATCCCGCCCGCCGCCCTGGCCACCGTGCCGGCCGGCACCGGCCGGCAGCTGCGCACCCTGATCGTCGGCGCCGAGGCCTGCCCGGCCGACCTGGTCGACCGCTGGGCGCCCGGCCGACGCATGATCAACTCCTACGGTCCGACCGAGGCCACCATCGTCGCCACCTGGACCGGCCCGCTCACCGCCGGCAGCGGCACCCCGACCATCGGCGGCGCGCTGCCGCACACCCGGGTGTACGTCCTCGACGCCGCCATGAACCCGCAACCGGCCGGGACCGACGGCGAGTTGTACATCGGCGGCGAGGGCGTCGCCCGCGGCTACCTGGGCCGCCCGGGCCTGACCGCCACCCGCTTCGTACCGGACCCCTTCGGGCCGCCCGGCGCCCGGCTCTACCGCACCGGCGACCGCGCCCGGTGGACCGCCGACGGGCAGCTGGAGTTCCTCGGCCGCCTCGACCGGCAGCTGAAGCTCCGCGGCTTCCGGATCGAACCCGGCGAGATCGAGGCCGCGCTGCGGGCCCACCCGGCCGTCGACCAGGCCGTCGTGGTGGTCCGCGAGGACGAGCCCGGCCGGCCCCGGCTGGTCGGCTACGCCACCCCCGCCGACCAGGGGAACGCCCCGGACCCGGCCGCCCTGCGGACCGCCCTGGCCGCCGCGCTGCCCGCCCACCTGGTGCCCGCCGCCGTGGTCGTGCTGCCCGCGCTGCCGCTCACCCCGCAGCTCAAGATCGACCAGCGCGCGCTGCCCGCGCCCGTCCGCGCCGAAGCCGGCGAGCCGGTCGCCCCGCGCACCGACGCGGAACGCGCCCTGGCCGCCGTCTGGGCCGAGGTGCTCGGCGTCGACCCGGTCGGCGTCGGCGACGACTTCTTCGAGCTGGGCGGCGACTCCATCCTCGCCGCCCGCACCCTGGCCCGGACCGCCGAACGGCTGGGCGTCCGGCTCACCCTCCGGGACGTCTTCACCGCCCGGACCGTCGCCGCCCTGGCCGCGCTGCTGGACGACCGCCCCTCCGCCGCCCCGCCCGCGCCGATCCCGCCCGCCCCGGCCGACCGACCGGCGCCCGCCTCCGCCGCCCAACGCCGGCTCTGGTTCCTGAACGACCTCGACGCCGGCGGCACCGAGTACAACACCGGGGTCGCCCTGCGGCTGCGCGGCACGCCCGACACCGAGGCGCTGCGCCGGGCCCTGCACCGGCTCGCCGAGCGCCACGACTCGCTGCGCACCACCTTCGGCACCGTCGACGGACGGCTCGTCCAGCACGTCGCCGCGGCCGTCGAACTGCCGCTGCGCAGCGCCGACCTGGGCGCGCTGCCCGCCGAGGAACGGGAAGCCGCCGCCGAACGCCTGCTGACCGAGGAGCTCGGCCGCCCGTACGACCTCGCCGGTGGTCCGCTCACCCGGGCGCTGCTGGTGCGCCTCGCCGACCGGGACCACCTGCTGCTGCTCGGGCAGCACCACATCGTCACCGACGGCTGGTCCGTCGGCGTGCTCACCCGCGAACTCGCCGCGCTCTACCGGGCGGAGGCCACCGGCGAGCCGGACGGACTGCCCGCATCCGCCCTCCAGTACCCCGACTTCGCGCACTGGGAGCAGCACCGCGCGGACCCCGGGACGGCCGCCGACCTCGGCTACTGGAAGCACTGCCTGGCCGACCTCCAGCCGCTCCAACTGCCCACCGACCGGCCCCGGCCCGCCCTGCGCACCACCGCCGGCGCCGCCCACCGCCACCACCTCCCGGCCGAACTGGTCGCCCGGCTGCGGCACTTGGCGGCCGGGCGGGGCACCACCGCGTTCACCCTGTTCGCCGGCGCGGCCGCGCTGCTCTTCGCGCGCTACTCCGGCCAGCGGGACATCGCCTTCGGCACCGTCACCACCGGGCGCGAGCGGCGGGAGCTGGAGGAGGTCACCGGCTTCTTCGTCAACACCGTGGTGCTGCGCGCCGACGTGGACGGCCGGGCCACCGTCGACCGCTTCACCGAGACCATGCGCACCACCCTGCTGGACGCCTTCGCCCACGCCGCCGCGCCCTTCGACCGGGTGGTCGAGGAACTGGCGCCGCCCCGCGACCCGAGCCGCACCCCGCTGGTGCAGGTGCTGGTCGTCCAGCAGACGCCCGTCGCCACGCCGTCCGGCGGCGGCCTGGCCTTCGCGGAGCACCCGCTGCCCCGCCCGGCCGCCCGGTTCGACCTGGTGCTGGAGTTCACCCCGGACAGGGCCGGCGGCTGCGCGCTGACCGTGGAGTACAACACCGACCTGTACGACCGGCGCACGGTCGCCCGGATGGCCCGGCACCTGCACCGGCTGCTCGCCGGGATGGCGGACGGCCCGCAGCGCACCCTCGCCGAACTCCCGATCCTCTCCGAGGAGGAGCAGCGCACCCTGCTCGACTCCTGGAACCCGCCGGTGGGCGGCGGACCGGACACCCCCGGCGCCGTGCTGCCCGGGCTGTTCGAGGCGCGGGCCGCCGAGGCCCCCGGGCGCACCGCCGTCGTCCACGGCCCGGTGCGGCTGGACTACGCGACGGTGAACCGTCGCGCCAACCGGCTGGCCCGGCTGCTGGTCGCCCGGGGTGCGGGCCCGGACCGGCTGGTCGGGATCTGCCTGCCGCGCTCGGCCGAACTCCCGGTCGCGGTCTGGGCGGTGCTGAAGTCGGGCGGGGCGTACCTGCCGGTGGACCCGGGGTACCCGGCCGAGCGGATCCGGCTGATGCTGACCGACGCCGACCCGGCGATCGTGCTGGCCACCCGGGAGACCGCGGCCGCGCTGCCGCCGGGGTTCCCGGTGCTGCTGCTGGACGAGCTCCCGGAGCCGGACGCCGACGTGACGGATGCCGATCCGACGGACGCCGACCTGACGGACGCCGACCGGATCGAGCCGCTGCTGCCCGACCACCCCGCCTACGTCATCTACACCTCCGGCTCGACCGGCCGCCCCAAGGGCGTCGTGGTCACCCACCGCACCGTCGCCGTCCTGGCGGACTGGGCCGCCGAGCGCTTCGGCCCGGACCGGCTGGCCCACGTGCTCGCCGCGACCTCGCTCAACTTCGACGTCTCGGTCTTCGAACTGCTCTGCCCGCTGCTGGTGGGCGGTTCGGTCGAAGTGGTCGCCGACCTCACCGTGCTCGCCGAGACCGACGGCGCGCAGCCGCGCCCGGTCGGCCTGCTCAGCGGGGTGCCCTCGGTGGTGTCCCGGCTGATCGCCGGGGGAGCGGCCCCGGTCGACCCGGAGACCGTGGTGCTGGCCGGCGAGGCCGTCACCGCCCGGGCGGTGCGGGACCTGCGGCAGGTGCTGCCCGGCAGCGCGGTCGCCAACCTGTACGGCCCCACCGAGGCCACCGTGTACGCCACCGCCTGGTTCGCCGGTGACCGGCTGCCGGAGCAGGCACCGCCGATCGGCCGGCCGATCGGACTGACCCGGGCCTATGTGCTGGACGCCGGGCTGCGCCCGCAACCGACCGGAGTGGTCGGCGAGTTGTACCTCGGCGGCGGTGGCCTGGCGCGCGGCTACCTGCGCCGCAGCGGGCTGACCTCCACCCGGTTCGTGGCCGACCCGTACGGCGAGCCGGGCGGCCGGATGTACCGCACCGGGGACCTCGCCCGGTGGAACGCCGACGGCGACCTGGAGTACGTCGGGCGGATCGACCAGCAGGTCAAGGTGCGCGGCTTCCGGATCGAACTGGGCGAGGTGGAGGAGGCCCTGCGGCGCTGCCCGGGCGTCGCCGAGGCGGCCGCCGCGGTCGTCGACGGCGACGGCAACCGGCGTCTGGTCGGCTACGTGGTGCCCGCCCCGGACGCCGGCCCGACGCCCGAGGAGGTGCGCCGCGCGCTCGCCCTGACCCTGCCCGACCACCTGGTGCCCGCGACCGTCCTGCTGCTGCCCGCCCTGCCGCTCAGCCCCAACGGCAAACTCGACCGCAGCCGGCTGCCCGACCCCGGGCCGGCCGAGCGGACCGTCCGCCACGTCGCCCCCCGTACCCCCGCAGAGCACGCGCTCGCCGCGATCTGGACGGACGTCCTGCGGCTGGACCGGGTCGGCGCCGACGACAACTTCTTCGACCTCGGCGGCGACTCCATCCTCGGCATCCAGGTGGTGGCCCGGGCCCGGCAGGAGGGGCTGCCGCTGACCTCCCGGGACCTCTACCGGCACCAGACGGTGGCCGCGCTGGCCCGCTGCGCCGACGCCGCCGAACGCCCGGCCGCCGTCCCCGCGGTGGCCGCGAGCGGCCCGGGTGTGCCCACCCCGATCCAGCGCTGGTGGTTCGAGCAGTCCGCAGGCCGGGCCGGGCACTTCAACCAGGCGCTCTCCCTGCTGCTGCCCGCCGACCTCGACCCGGCGGCGCTGGAGGAGGCGCTGAACGACCTGGTCGGGCACCACGACGCCCTGCGCTCCTCGTTCGAGGGCGGCGAACCGGACACCGTGCGCTGGCGGGTCGAGGACCGGACCGCCCGGCTGCGGCTGGGCCGGCACCACGGACCGGACGAGGACACCCCGCACTTCGGCCCGTTCGACCTGGGCGGCGGAGCGCTGCTGCGCGCCGTGCTGCACGAGCGTGGCGCGGGCCGGCCGCCGGTGCTGCACCTGGCCGTCCACCACCTGGTGGTCGACGGGGTCTCCTGGCGGGTCCTGCTGGAGGACCTCGACACCGCCTACCGGGCCCGCCGCGCGGGCCGGGACGGTGCGGGCGCGCTGCCCGCGAAGTCCTCGCCGCTGCGTCAGTGGTCCCAGCGGCTGGCCGAGTTCGCGGCCGCGGGCGGCTTCGAGGACGAGGCGGAGTACTGGGCGCGGGCCCTCCCGCGGGGCGCCGAGTCCGGCCTCGGTCCCGACTCCGACTCCGACTCCGACTCCGACTTCGGCATCGGCTCGGAGTCCGCTCTCGCCGCCGACCCCTTCCCGGCCGACGACCCGACCGGCGCCGACGACTACGCCTCGGCCCGCGAGGTGACCGTCCGGCTGACCCCCGCCGACACCGCCGTCCTGCTGCGCACCCTGCCCGACACCTACCGCACCCAGGCCAACGACGTGCTGCTGGGCGCCCTCGGCCGCGCCCTGTGCGGGGCGAGCGGCCGGGACCGGGTGCTGGTCGAGGTCGAGGGGCACGGTCGCGAGGAACTGTTCCCCGAGCTCGACCTCGGCCGCACCGTCGGCTGGTTCACCACCCGCCACCCGGTCGCCCTGGCGGTGCCCGCCGGGGCCGACTGGGACGCCGTGCTCAAGCAGGTCAAGGAGCAGCTGCGGGCCGTCCCCCGGCGCGGCCTCGGCTTCGACGCGCTGCGCCACCTCGGCCGCCCCGGGACGGCACCGGCCGCCCCGGCCGCCCGGATCAGCTTCAACTACCTGGGCCGGATGGACGTTTCGGACGGCACCGGCGACACCAGCGACACCGAGGACACGGACGGCACGGGCCGGCCCGGCGGGCTGCTGCGCGGCACCTTCCGCCCGCTGGAACTGGACGCCGACCCGGCCGCCCGGCGCCCGCACGCCCTGGAGGTGATCGGCCGACTCGTCGACGAGAGCCTGGAGTTCACCTTCTGCTACGCCGGTTCCCGGCACCGCCCGGCCACCGTCGAGGCACTGGCCCGGCGCTACGCGGAGGAACTCGCCGACCTCGCCCGCTTCGCCGCCCGCCCCGACGCGGCCGGCCGGACCCCGTCCGACTTCCCGCTGGCCCGGCTCGACCAGCCGGCCGTCGACCGGATCGCCGGGGACGACCCGGGCGCGATCGAGGACGTCCTCCCGCTGACGCCCACCCAGGCCGGGATGCTCTTCCACGGCCTCGCCGAGGAGGACAGCGGCGCCTACTTCCAGCAGCTCGACTTCGTGCTGGACGGAGTGCCCGACCCGAGGCGGCTGGCCGAGGCCTGGCAGTGGGTGAGCGACCGCACCGAGGTGCTGCGCGCCGAGGTCCGCTGGCAGGGCGTCCCCGAGCCGGTGCTGGTGGTCCACCGCCGGGCCGAGCTGCCGGTCGCCCGGCTGGACTGGCGCGCGGTGCCGGAGCCCGACCGCCCGGCCCGGCTGGCCGAACTGCTGGACCGCGACCGGGCCCGCGGCCTCGACCTCGACCTGGCCCCGCTCCAGCGGCTGGTGCTGATCCGCCTCACCGACGACCGGGTGCGGGTGCTGTGGTCCTTCCACCACCTGGTGCTGGACGGCTGGAGCCTGTTCCAGGTGCTCTCGGACGTCTTCGCCGTGCACGCCGCGCTGGCCCGGACCGGAGCCGGGGCGGACGTCCCGTACGGCACCGTGCCGGAGCGTCGGCCCTACCGCGACTTCGTCGCCTGGCTGCGCGAGCGCGACACCGCCGAGGCCGAACGGCACTGGCGGGAGCGGCTGGCCGGGGTCACCGAGCCGACCCCGCTGCCCTACGACCGCGAACCGCGGCAGAGCCACCGCGCGGAGTCCACCCGGGCGGTGCCGTTCACCCTGCCCGCCGCCGCGACCCGGGCCCTGGAGGAGCTGGCCCGGGGCGCCGGACTCACCCTGAACACGGTGGTCCAGGGCGCCTGGGCGATCCTGCTCGGCCGCCAGGCGAACCGCGCCGACGTGCTGTTCGGCACCACCTCCTCGGGGCGGCCGCCCGAGCTGCCCGGCGTGGAGACGATGACCGGGCTGTTCATCACCACCCTGCCCACCCGGACCGCGGTGCCCGCCGACGGCACCCTGCTGGACTGGCTGCGCGCCCTCCAGGAGGCGCAGAGCGAGGACCGCCGACACGGCTTCCTGCCGCTCACCCGCCTCCGGGCCGGTACCGGACTCCCGGAGCAGAGCGCCCTGTTCGACAGCCTGGTGGTCTTCGAGAACTACCCCGTCGACGAGGACGCGGCCGCCGCCCACGGCCTGCGGCTGCGCGAACTGGACGGCATCGAGACCACCAACTACCCGCTCGCCCTGCTGGCCTACCCGGGGCCGGAGCTGGCCCTGCGGCTGTGCTACGACCCCCGGCTGTTCGACGCCGCCACCGTCCGGCGCACCGCCCGGCAGCTCACCGCCCTGCTGACCGCCCTGCCCGGGGCGGCCGGGCGCCCGCCCGCGCGGATCCCGCTGCTGGCCGCCGAGGAGCGCCGCCGGGTGCTGGTCGACTGGAACGACACCGCGGTCGAGCGGCCCGAACGGGACATCTCGGAGCTGTTCGCCGAACAGGTCCGGCGCGTCCCCGGGGCGATCGCCCTGGAGGCGGGCGAGGAGAAGCTGAGCTACCGCGAACTCGACGCCCGCGCGGCCGGGTTGGCCGGGCGGCTGGCCGCGCTCGGGGTCGGCCCGGAGCGCCCGGTCGGGGTCCTGATGGACCGTTCCGTCGCGCTGGTCGTGGCCCAGCTGGCCCTGGTCCGGGCCGGCGGGGTGTACGTCCCGCTGGACGGCCGGGCGCCGCGCGAGCGGCTGCACCGGATGCTCGCTGCGGCCGGCGCCGAACTGCTGCTCACCGACGCCGAGTGGGCCGCGACCGCCGGTGAACTGCTCCCGGCGGACCGGGTGTTGCGCGCCGACCGGCCCGAGCCGACCGGACCGGCACCGGAGGCCGTGCCGGTCCACCCCGACCACCTCCAGTACCTGATGTTCACCTCCGGCTCCACCGGCACCCCCAAGGGCGTCGCGGTGCGCCGCCGGGACGTCGCCGCGCTCGCCCTGGACCGGGCCTTCGCCGGGCACGATCGGGTGCTGGTGCACTCCCCGCACGCCTTCGACGCCTCCACCTACGAACTCTGGGCGCCGCTGCTGCACGGCGGCACCGCCGTCCTCGCCCCGCCCGGGGACCTGGACGCCGCCGCCGTCCGGCACGCCGTCCGCGAGCAGGGCGTGCGCCACCTGTTCCTGACCATCGGGCTGTTCCGGCTGATCGCCCAGGACGACCCGGGCAGCCTGCGCGGCGCCCGGGAGGTGTGGACCGGCGGCGAGGCGGTGCCCGGCGCGGTGGTGGGCCGGGTGCTGGAGGCCTGCCCCGAGCTCACCGTGGTCGACGTCTACGGTCCGACCGAGACCACCACCTTCGCCACCCGCCGGCCCTTCCGCGCCGGCGAGCCGCTGCCCGCCGTGCTGCCGATCGGCCGCCCGCTGGACAACACCCGGGCGTACGTCCTGGACGGCGCGCTGCAGCCGCAACCCCCGGGCATCACCGGTGAGTTGTACCTGGCCGGGGCCGGACTGGCGCGCGGCTACACCGGCCGGCCGGGGGAGACCGCGGCCCGGTACCTGGCCGACCCCTACGGTCCGCCCGGCAGCCGGATGTACCGCACCGGGGACACCGTCCGCTGGAGCGAGGACGGCGAACTGCACTTCGTCGGCCGTGCGGACGACCAGATCAAGATCCGCGGCTTCCGGATCGAACCCGCCGAGATCGAGGCCCGGCTGACCGCCCACCCGGCCGTCGCCGAGGCCGTGGTCTCGCTGAACCGGGACGGCGGGCGCAAGCGGCTGGTCGCCCACCTGGTGCTGGTGCCCGCCGAGAGCGCCGGGGCCGCCGGGGCCGCCGGTCACGCGGCACCGCCCACCGCCGCCGAGCTGCGCGCCCACCTGGCCGCCGACCTGCCCGACTACATGCTGCCCGCCGCCTTCGTCACGGTGCCCGAACTCCCGCTGACGGCCAACGGCAAGCTGGACCGCGGCCGGCTGCCCGCCCCCGACTGGTCCACGGCCGGCGGCGCCGCCCACCGCGCGCCGCGCACGGAGGCCGAACGCGCCCTCGCCGGGATCTGGGCGGACCTGCTCGGGGTGGCACGGGTCGGCGTCGACGACGACTTCTTCCTGCTCGGCGGGGACTCCATTCTGAGCATCCAGGTGGTCTCCCGGGCCCGCGCCGCCGGCCTGGCGCTGTCCCCCCGCGACCTGTTCCGGCACCCCACCGTCGCCGCGCTGGCCGCGGCCGCCGGCACCGCCGTCACCGTCCTCGGCACCGAGGCGGTCAGCGGCGAGGTCGCCCTGACGCCCATCCAGCACTGGTTCCTCGACCCGGGCCCGGCGCAGGCCCAGCACTTCAACCAGTCCCTGGTGGTGGAGGCGCCCGGCGCGGTCGACCCGGCGGCGCTGCGCCGCGCCCTGACCGCGTTGTGGGCCCACCACGACGCCCTGCGCTGCCGCTTCACCCCCGGCCCCGACGGCGACTGGCAGCAGCACTGCGCCCCCGCCGACGCCACCGCCCCCGAGCTGCTGGAGGTCCACCCGGGGGACGACGAGGCGGCGGTGACCGAGGCCGCCCAGGCCGGCTTCCGGCTGGACCGCGGGCCGCTGTTCACCGCCCGGCTGTTCACCGGCGGCGACCGGCCCGACCGGCTGCTGCTCGCCGTCCACCACCTGGTGGTCGACGGCGTCTCCTGGCGGGTGCTGCTGGAGGACCTGGAGACCGCCTACCGACAGGCCGTCGAGGGCCGCCCGCTGCGGCTGCCCGCCCGCACCAGCTCCGTCCGGGAGTGGACCCGCCGGCTGCGCGCCCACACTACGGACGGCGGCTTCGCCGACCAGCGCGCCCACTGGGCGGCCGCCGCCGCGGCCTGCGCCGCGCCGCTGCCGGTGGACGGCAAGGGCGGCAACACCGCCGCCGACCTGCGCAGCGTGACCGTCCGACTGGACCGCGAGCGCACCGAGCGGCTGCTCCGCCAGGTGCCCGCGGTCTACCGCACCCGGATCGACGACGTGCTGCTCACCGCCCTCGGCCGGGCGCTCGCCGACTGGACCGGGCGGCGCACCGTCGCCGTCGGCCTGGAGGGGCACGGCCGCGAGGAGGAGCTGTTCGAGGGCGTCGACCTGTCCCGTACGGTCGGCTGGTTCACCTCGCTGTACCCGGTCGCCCTGGAGATCCCGGACGTGCCGGACGTGCCGGACGTGCCGGACGCCCCGGACGCCTCGGACGGCGACTGGGGCGCCGCGCTGAAGTCCGTCAAGGAGCAGCTGCGCGCGGTGCCGGACCGCGGCCTCGGCTACGGCGCGCTGCGCCACCTCGCCCGGGACGCGGCGCTCGCCGACGCCCCCGCCCCCGGGATCAGCTTCAACTACCTCGGCCGCTTCGACTGGTCCGCCGCCGACGCCGCCCTGGTGCGGGCCGTCCCCGGCGGCCTCGGCGGCGCGGAGGCGCCCGGCACCGAGCGCCCGCACCTGCTGGACGTGGTCGCCCGGGTCGAGGACGGGCGGCTGGAGATCGGCTGGCACTACAGCGCGGGCCGGCACACCGAACGGACCGTCACCGACCTGGCCGAGGCGATGCTCCGCGCGCTGGAGGGGATCCTCGCCCACTGCGCCCGCCCGGGGGCGGGCGGCCGCACCCCGTCCGACTTCCCGCTGGCCCGGCTGGACCAGGCCGCGGTGGACCGGATCGCCGGGGACGGCCGGAGCGTCGCCGACGTCCTCCCGCTGACGCCGATGCAGGCGGGCATGCTGTTCCACAGCCTGCTGGAGCCGGACGGCGGCACCTACGTCAACCAGGTCCAGCTGCTGCTGACCGGGGTCACCGACCCGGGGGCGCTGGCCGAGGCCTGGCAGCGGACCGCGGACGCCAACCCGGTGCTGCGCACCCGGCTCAGCTGGCAGGACACCGCCGAGCCGGTGCAGGTCGTGCAGCAGCGGGTGGTGCTACCGGTGGCCCGGCACGACTGGAGCGAGCGGTCCGCCGAGGAGGTCGAGCGCGACACCGCCCGGCTGCTCGCCGCCGACCTGGCCGCCGGCATCGACCTGGCCGCCGGGCCGCTGCTGCGGCTCTCGCTGATCCGGCTCGCCCCCGACCGGGTCCGGCTGGTGTGGACCTTCCACCACGTGCTGCTGGACGGCTGGAGCGCCGCCCAGGTCTTCGACGAGGTCTGCGAGCGCTACGCCGCGCTGACCGCCGGACGCCCGCCGCAGCTCGCCGAGCGCGCGCCCTTCGCCGACTACCTGCGCTGGCTGTCCGAGCAGGACCAGGCGCGGGCCGAACGGTACTGGCGGGACACCCTGGCCGGCTTCCCCGCTCCCACCGAACTGCCCCGGGACCGCCGCCCCGCCGGGGCCCACCAGGCCGCCGCCTCCGCCAAGGTGCGGATCGGCCTGGGCACCGGGCTCTCCGAGCGGCTGCGCGACACCGCCCGGCAGGCCGGGCTCACCGTCAACACCGTGCTCCAGGGTGCCTGGGCGTTGCTGCTCTCCCGCTACGGCGGCGGCGAGGACGTGGTGTTCGGCACCATCGTCTCCGGCCGACCGGCCGAACTCCCCGGCGTCACCTCGATGGTGGGGCTGTTCATCAACGCGCTGCCGACCCGGGCCCGGATCGACCCCCGGCGCCCGCTGCGGGACTGGCTGCGGGAGCTCCAGGACGCCCAGTCCGAGGCCCGCCGGTACGACGCCGTCTCGCTGGCCCAGCTCCAGACCTGGAGCGAACTGCCGGGCGGCACCGGCCTGTTCGACAGCATCCTGGTCTTCGAGAACTACCCGTTCGACGCCGGGGCGCTGAGCCGGTACGGCCTGTCGGTGGCGACCGAACACGTCCTGGAGCCGACCAGCTACGCGCTCAGCGTGGTGGTCAACCCCGGCGAGGCCGTCGAGATCGACCTGGACCACGACCCGGCCGCCTTCGACACCGTCACCGTCGAGGGGCTCGGGGCGAGCCTGCGCACCCTGCTGGCGGCGCTGGCCGACGGCCTCGACCGGACCGCCGGGGACCTGCCGCTGGTGGCCCCGGAGCAGGGCCGCGCACTGGTCGAACGCCTCGGCGGGCAGCGGCTCGCGCTGCCGAACGGCACCCTGCCGGAGGCCTTCGCCCGGCAGGCCGCCCGCACCCCCGACGCCCCGGCCGTCCGCTGCGGCGACACCCTGCTGAGCCACCGGGAGCTGGACGAGCGCTCCAACCGGCTGGCCCGGCTGCTGATCGCGGCCGGCGCGGGCCCCGAGCGCTTCGTCGCCCTCGCGCTGCCGCGCACCGCGGAGCTGGTGGTGGCGCTGCTCGCGGTGCTCAAGAGCGGGGCCGGCTACCTGCCGGTCGACCCCGGCTACCCGGCCGAGCGGATCGCCTACCTGTTCGAGGACGTCCGCCCCGACGCCGTGATCACCGGCACCGGGGCCCAGCAGCGGCTGCCGGAGGGCCCGTTCACCCGGATCGTCCTGGACGACCCGGACTGCGCCGCCCGGCTGGCCGCGGCGTCCGCCGAACCGGTGGACGTGCAGGAACGATCCGCCCCCCTGCTGCCCGGCCACCCCGCGTACGTCATCCACACCTCCGGCTCGACCGGCCGCCCCAAGGGCGTGGTGGTCGCCCACGCCTCCGTGCTGGCCCTGACCGACTGGGCGGAGCGGGAGTTCGGCGACCGGGGCCTGGCCCACGTGCTCGCCTCGACCTCGCTCAACTTCGACGTGTCGGTGTTCGAGCTCTTCGCGCCGCTGCTCGCCGGCGGCTGCGTGGAACTCGTCCGGGACCTGCTGGCCCTCGCCGAACGGCCCGGCCGCTGGGAGGCCGGACTGGTCAGCGCCGTGCCCTCCGCCCTCGGCGGGCTGCTGGCCGAGAACACCGTACGGCTCGGCGCGCAGACCGTGCTGCTGGCCGGCGAGGCCCTGCCCGCCCGCACCTTGCGACAGGTCCGGGAGGCCGTCCCCGGCTGCCGGGTGCTCAACGTCTACGGCCCCACCGAGGCCACCGTCTACGCCACCGCCGCCCTCTGCGACCCCGCCGACCCCGACCGCGATCCGCCGATCGGCCGACCGGTCGGCGGCGCCCGCGCCTACGTCCTGGACGAGCGGCTGCGCCCCGTGCCGGTCGGCGCGCCGGGGGAGCTGTACCTGGCCGGCACCGGCGTGGCCCGCGGCTACCTGCGCCGCCCCGGCCTGACCGCCGCCCGCTTCCTGCCCGACCCCTTCGGCCGGCCCGGCGCCCGGATGTACCGCACCGGGGACCTGGTGCGCTGGACGGCCGGCGGTGACCTGACCTACCTCGGCCGCGCCGACGACCAGGTCAAGGTCCGCGGCTTCCGGATCGAACTCGGCGAGCTGGAGGCCGCGTTGGCCCGCCACCCGCAGGTCGCCGCGGCCGCCGCCCGGGTGCTGGAACAGGACGGCCACAAGCGGCTGGTCGGCTACGCGGTGGCCCGCGACGGCGACCTGCCGGACCCGGCCGAGTGGCGGGCCTTCCTCGGCCGCACCCTCCCCGACCACCTGGTACCCGCCCTGGTGGTGCCGCTGGAGCGGCTGCCGCTCGGCGCCACCGGCAAGCTCGACCGGCGCGCCCTGCCCGTACCGACCTGGCACACCCCGGCCGCCGGCGGCACCACGCCGCCGCGCACCGACGCCGAACGCACCCTGGCCGCAATCTGGGCCGAGGTCCTCAAGGTCCCCGACGTCGGCGCCGAGTCCAACTACTTCGCGCTCGGCGGCGACTCCATCCTGGGCCTGCAGATCGTCTCGGCGGCCCGCCGGGCCGGCCTCACCCTGACCCCGCGCGACCTCTTCGCCCACCAGATGCTGGCCGAACTCGCCCGCGCCGCCGAGCAGTCGCCGGTCGCGCCGGGCGCCGACGACCAGGGCCCGGTGACCGGCGACGCCCCGCTCACCCCGATCCAGCACTGGCTGTTCGACACCCTCGACGGGGACCCGGCCCGGCTCACCCAGTCCGTCGCCTTCCGGCTCGCCCCCGACACCGACGAGCGGCTGCTGCGGGACGCGCTGGCCGCCGTCCTGACCCAGCACGACGCGCTGCGCCTGCGCTACCGGCCGCTCGCCGACGGCCGGTGGCACCAGCACTTCGCCGAACCCGCCGAGGACCCCGGGCTCAGCAGCCACCGGCCGCGCAGCGCCGAGGAGTTGGACCGGCTGCGGGAGGAGCTCGCCGAGGGCTTCGACCTGGCCGCCGGGCCGCTGCTGCGCGCCGCGCTGTGCCACCTCCCGGACGACCCGCACCCCGTGCTGCTGCTGGCCGCGCACCACCTGGTGGTGGACGCGGTGTCCTGGCGGCTGATCCTGGAGGACCTGGACACCGCCCACCGCGCCCTGCGGGCCGGGCGCCGGCCCGACCTCGGCGCCAGGACCTCCTCCTACCGGGCCTGGGCCGAGCAGCTCACCCGGGCCGCCGCCGAGGGCGACTTCGACGGCCAACTCGCCCACTGGCAGGGCCAGCGGACCGAACCGCCGACCGTCCTGCCGACCGACCTCGCGGGCGCCAACACGGCCGCCGAGGAGGAGACGCTGACCGTCGCCCTGGCCGCCGACGAGACCACCCGGCTGCTCCAGGACGTGCCGGAGGCCTACCGCACCCGGGTCAACGACGTGCTGCTCTGCGCCCTCGGCCGGGTGCTCGCCCGCTGGACCGGACGGGACACCGCGACGGTCGCCCTGGAGGGCCACGGCCGCGAGGGCCTCTTCGGCCTCGACCTCTCCCGCACCGTCGGCTGGTTCACCGCGATGTACCCCGTCGTCCTGGACGTCCCCCGCACCGCCGACACCGGCACCGTGCTCAAGGCCGTCAAGGAACGGCTGCGCGCCGTCCCGTCCGGCGGCATCGGCTACGGCGCCCTGCGCTACCTGAGCGACACCCCCGACCTGCCCGGACTGCCGCAGATCGGCTTCAACTACCTCGGCCGACAGGACTGGAGCGCCACCCCGGGCGGCCTGCTGCACTCCCCGTACGGGCCGCTCACCGGCGGCCTGGACCGCACCGCGGAACGGCCGCACCTGCTCGACGTGCTCGGCCGGGTCACCGACGGCCGACTGGAGTTCAGCTGGTCCTACTCCCGCGAACGGCACCACCGGGCCACCGTCGCCCGGCTCGCCGCCGAACTGCTCGACGAACTGCGGGAGATCACCCGGCACTGCACCGCACCCGGGGCCGGCGGCCGCACCCCGTCCGACTTCCCGCTCGCCCCGCTCGACCAGGCCACCGTCGACCGGCTGGTCGGCGACGGGCGCGAGGTCGCCGACCTCCAACGGCTCACCCCCACCCAGACCGGCATGGTGCTGCACGGCCTGGACGAGGCCGGCAGCGGCCTCTACGTGGAGCAGCTCACCTTCGTGCTGGACGGCGCCCGCGACCCGGGGGCGCTGGCCGCCGCCTGGCAGCACGTGGTCGACCGCACCCCCGTGCTGCGCACCGCCGTCGCCCTGCGCGACGTCCCGGTGCCGCTGCAGGTGGTGCACCGGCGGGCGGCCCTCCCGGTCACCCACCACGACTGGAGCGCCCTGCCCGAGGCGGACCGCGGCACCCGGCTGGACCGGCTGCTCGCCGAGGAGCGGGCCCGCCCGCTCGCCCTGGACCGCGCCCCGCTGCTGCGGCTCCACCTGATCCGGCTCGGCCCGGACGCCGTCCGGGTGGTGTGGACCTTCCACCACGTGCTGCTGGACGGCTGGAGCGTCTTCCACGTGCTCGCCGACGTCCTGGCCGCGCACGCCGCGCTGGCCGCCGGGGAACGGCCGGACCTGCCCGAACGCCGGCCCTTCGCGGACTACGTGGGCTGGCTCGCCGCCCGCGAGCGGACCCGCGACACCGCCCGGGCGGCCGGCGCCGACCCCGCCCCCGAGCACTGGCGCACGGTGCTCGCCGACCTCGCCGCGCCCACCCCGCTGCCCTACGACCGCCGGCCCGCCCCCGGCGCCACCACCCGCTCCGGACAGTGGCTCTCGCACCGGCTCGACCCGGCCGCGACCGACCGGCTGCGGGACTTCGCCCGCCGCCACCGGGTCACCCTCAACACCCTGGTGCAGGGCGCCTGGGCGCTGCTGCTCGCCCACCGCAGCGGCGAGGACCGGGTGTGCTTCGGCACCACCGTCTCCGGGCGCCCGGCCGACCTGCCCGGCGCCGACGCCATCGTCGGCCTGTTCATCACCACCCTGCCCGCCCGGGTCGCCGTCGACGGCGACCGCGGCTGCGCGGACTGGCTGCGCGCCCTTCAGCAGGAGCGCGCCGAGGACCGCCGGTTCGAGCACGTGCCGCTGGCCGAGATCCAGGGCCTCAGCCAACTCCCGCCCGGCACCCCGCTGTTCGACAGCCTGGTGGTGATGGAGAACTATCCGGTCGACGAGTCGACGGCCGGCGCCCACGGCCTGCGGATCCGCGAACTGGACGCCCGGGAGGCCACCAACTACCCGCTCACCGTGGTCGTCTCGCCGGGGGAGCGGCTCGCCGTCGAACTCGGCCACGACCCCCGCTACCTGGACCGGGAGACCGCCCGCGGCCTGGCCGACCAACTGCTGCACATCCTGGACGCGCTGGCCGCCACCGACGGCACCGTCCGGCTGGCCGAACTCGACCTGCTGCCGCCCGGAGAACGGGACCGGCTGCTGCGCGGACCGGCCCGCCCCGAGCCCGACCCGGCCGCCCCGGTCGTCCCGGTGAGCCTGCCCGCCCTGGTCGAGGCCGCCGTCGACCGCCGGCCGGACGCCGTGGCACTGAGCGCCGACGGCCTGGAACTGACCTACGCCGAACTGGAGGCCCACGCCAACCGCCTGGCGCACCGGCTGATCGCCCGCGGCGCGGGCCCCGGCCGACTCGTCGCCCTGCTGCTGCCGCGCTCGGCGGACATGCTGCTGGCCGAGCTGGCGGTCGCCAAGACCGGCGCCGCCTTCCTCCCCGTCGACCCCACCTACCCCGACGAGCGGGTGGAGTCGATGCTGCGCGACGCGGCGCCCGCGCTCACCCTGGACGCCAAGGAGACCGCCGCCCTGCTGGCCGCCGCACCGAACGGCACCGCCGCACACCGCCCCACCGACGCCGACCGGACCCGCCCGCTCGACCTCGACGACCCCGCCTACGTCATCTACACCTCCGGCTCCACCGGCACCCCCAAGGGCGTCGTGCTCACCCACCGCGGCCTGGCCGGCTTCGCCGCCGCCGAGGCCGCCCACTACCGGGTCGCCCCGGGGGACCGGGTGCTGGCCTTCGCCACGCCCAGCTTCGACGCCTCCGTGCTGGAACTCTGCCTGGCCCTGCCGCACGGCGCCCGGCTGGTGGTCCCGCCGCCCGGGCCGCTGCTCGGCGCCCAGCTGGCCGACCTGCTGCGGGCCGAGCGGATCACCCACACCCTGCTGCCGCCCGCCGCCCTCGCCACCCTGCCGCCCGACACCCCCGGCACGCTGCCCGAACTGCGGACCCTGATCGTCGGCGCCGAAGCCTGCGGCGCCGACCTGGTCGCCCGCTGGGCCCCGCACCACCGGATGGTCAACTCCTACGGCCCCACCGAGGCCACCGTGGTCGCCACCTGGTCCGCGCCGCTGACCGCCGACGGCGCCGCCCCGCCGATCGGCCGCCCGCTGCCCGGCACCGGCGTCTACGTGCTGGACGCCCGGCGGCGCCCGGTGCCCGACGGCACCCCGGGCGAACTCTGGCTGAGCGGACCGGCGCTCGCCCGCGGCTACCTCGGCCGCCCGGGCCTGACCGCCGCCCGGTTCACCGCCGACCCGTACGGGCCGCCCGGCGGCCGGATGTACCGCACCGGCGACCTGGTGCGCCGCGACCGCCACGGCGAACTGCACTACCTGGGCCGCACCGACCACCAGCTGAAGCTGCGCGGCCACCGGATCGAGGCGGGCGAGGTCGAAGCCGCCCTGGTGCGCCACCCGGCCGTGCTGGACGCCGTGGTGGGCATCCGGGAGGACGAACCCGGACAGCCCCGGCTGGTCGCCCACCTGCTGGCCGCCCCCGGCGCCGAACCGCCGACCGGCGCCGAACTGCGGGCGCTGGCCGCCCGCTCACTGCCCGGCCACATGGTCCCGACCGCCTTCGCCGTCCTCGACCGCTTCCCGCTCACCCCCGGCGGCAAGACCGACCGCGCCGCGCTGCCCGCACCCGAGCCCGCCACCGGGCACGCGCTCGAAGGACTGGCCCCGCGCACGCCCACCGAGGAGGCGGTCGCCGAGCTGTGGGCCGAGGCACTGGGCACCGCCGTCGGCGTGACCGACGACTTCTTCCTGCTCGGCGGCGACTCCATGCGGGCCCTGCTGATCGCCTCCCGCGCCAACGACGCCTTCGGCGTCACGCTCACCCCCCGCGACGTCCTGGTCTCCCGCACCGTGGCCGACCTGGCCGAACTGGTGGAGGACCTGGTGCTCAGCGAACTCGAAGACGCCGCGTCCGGCGACCCCGACGATGACGAACGGTGAGGATCCGACGACCATGACGCCTTCGAAGCGAGACCGCGCGGCCGCGCTCCCCGCCGACCTGCGGGAGGCGCTCCGGCTCCGGCTGGCCGGACGGTCCGGCACCACCGCGGCCATCCCGCGCGCCGACCGGACCCGACCGCTGCCGCCGTCCTCGGTCCAGCAGCGGCTGTGGTTCCTGGACCGGCTGCGGCCCGGCGACCCGCGCTACAACAGCGCGCTGGCCGTCCGCCTCACCGGGGCGCTGGACGGCGCGGCGCTGGCCGGGGCGCTGGCCGCCGTGGTGGCCCGGCACGAGGCGCTGCGGACCGTCTTCGAGGAGGTCGACGGGCGCCCGGTGCCGACCGTCCGCCCGGCCGGACCGGTACCGGTGCGCGAGGCCGAGCCGGACCGGGCGGACGGCTTGGCGGCGCTGCTGCTCGCCGAGTACTCCCACCCCTTCGACCTGCGCCGGGGACCGCTGCTGCGCGCCCTGCTGGTGCGCGAGTCGGAGCACTCGCACGTGCTCCAGCTGACCGCGCACCACATCGTCACCGACGGCTGGTCGATGGGCGTCGTCCTGGACGAACTGTGCACCGCCTACGCGGCCCTGGCCCGGGGCGCCGAACCGGAGCTCGCACCCGTCGCCGTCCAGTACCCGGACTTCGCGGCCTGGCAGCGGGAGCAGCTCTCCGGCGCCCGACTGGACGCCCAACTCGCCCACTGGAAGGGCAAACTGGACGGCGCCGTGCCGCCCGAACTGCCGCTGGACCACCCCCGGCGCGGCGAGGAGGCCGGCCCCGGCGCCGTGCACGCCTTCACCGTCCCCGCCCCGCTCACCGCCCGGCTGCGCGCCCTCGCCGCCGAGCGGCACGGCACCCTCAACACCGCCCTGGTGGCGGGCGTCCAGGCGCTGCTGGCCCGCTGGTCCGGCCGGCAGGACATCACCGTCGGCTCGCTGACGCCCGGCCGCTCCCGCACCGAACTGGAACGCGCCGTCGGCTGCTTCGTCAACACCGTGGTGCTGCGCACCCGGGTCGACCCGGCCGACTCCTTCCGCACCCTGCTGGCCGCCGCCGCCGAGACCGGCAACGACGCCCTCGCACACGGCGACACCCCCTTCGAGCGGATCGTCGAGGCGGTGGCCGCACCCCGCGAGGCGGGCCGCAACCCGCTGTTCGACGTGCTGGTGCTGCTGCACCCCGCACCGCCCGCGGCCGCCGCCCCGGAGGGCACCGCGATCACCCCGGTCGAGGTGCCCCGACGGGCCGCCACCTTCGACCTGAGCGTCGAGTTCGTGCCGACCGGCGAGGAGGGCGAGGAGCTCACCGGCCTGCTGGAGTACCGCGCCGACCTCTTCGACCCGGCCACCGCCCGCCGCGCCGCCGACCAACTGCTGCGCCTGCTGGCCGGCGCCGCCGCCGAACCCGACCGCCCGCTCGGCACCCTGCCGCTGCTCTCCCCGGAACAGACCCGGCAGGTCACCCGGGACTGGAACGCCACCGAGCTGCCCGTCGAACCCGCCCTGTACCCCGAACTGCTGCGCCGCCGGGCCGAGTCGACCCCGCAGGCCCCGGCCCTGACCGCCGGTGACACCGTGCTCGACTACGCGGCGCTCAACACCCGGGCCAACCGGCTGGCCCACCGGCTGATCGCCCGCGGCATCGGCCCCGAGCGGCTGGTCGCCCTGCACCTGCCGCGTACCGCCGACATGATCACCGCGATCCTCGCGGTCTGGAAGACCGGCGCCGGCTACCTGCCGCTGGACCTCTCGCTGCCCGCCGAACGCGTCGACCACCTGCTGGAGGACGCCCGCCCGGCGCTCGTCCTGGACGAGGCGGCGCTGCGTGCCCTGGCCGCCGACGGGCCGGACACCGACCCCAGCGCCACCGACCCCACCGATGCCGACCCCACCGCCACCGACCCCACCGACGCCGACCGGACCGCCCCGCTGGACCCCGAGCACACCGCCTACGTGCTCTACACCTCCGGCTCCACCGGCCGCCCCAAGGGCGTCGCCGTCCCGCACCGCGCCCTGGTCAACCTGCTGGCCGCCCACCGCGCCGGCTTCGTCGCCGACGCGGGCGGCGGCCCGCTGCGGGTCGCGCTGACCGCCTCGTTCTCCTTCGACACCTCGCTGGAGGGCGTGCTGCTGCTGGCCGACGGCCACCCGCTGCACCTGGTGGACGAGACCACCCGGATGGACCCAGCCGCCCTGGTCGAGTACGTCGTCCGGCACCTGATCGACTTCCTCGACCTCACCCCCTCCTACCTGCGCCAACTGCTGCCCGCCGGGCTGCTGGACGACCCCCGGCACCGCCCCCGGGTGCTGATGCTCGGCGGCGAGGCGGTCGGCCCCCGGCTCTGGCGCGAACTCGCCGCCCACCCGGACACCGCCGCGTACAACTACTACGGGCCCACCGAGTGCACCGTCGACGCGCTGGCCCACCGGATCGCCGCCGCGGACCGCCCGCTGGTCGGCCGCCCGCTGCCCAACCTCCGGGCGTACGTCCTGGACGACCGGCTCCAGCCGGTGCCACCCGGCGTCAGCGGCCAGCTCCACCTGGCCGGCGCCCAGGTCGCCCGCGGCTACGCCGGCCGCCCCGGGCTGACCGCCGCCCGGTTCACCGCCGACCCGTACGGGCCGCCCGGCACCCGGATGTACCGCACCGGCGACCTGGCCCGCTGGACCGCCGACGGCCGGCTGGAGTACCTCGGCCGCGCCGACGACCAGGTCAAGGTGCGCGGCCACCGGATCGAGCCCGGCGAGATCGAGGCCGCGCTGCTCGACCTGCCCGGGGTCGCCGCGGCCGCCGTCGCCGCCTGGCCGGACGCCCACGGCCACACCCGGCTGGCCGCCTACCTGGTGCCCGCCGAGGAGGCGGAGCTCCCCGCCGCCGAACTGCGGGCCGCACTGCGCCGGGTGCTGCCCGACCACCTGGTGCCCTCCTCCTTCACCACCCTGGCGGCCCTGCCGCTCACCACCAGCGGCAAACTGGACCGCCGCGCCCTGCCCGCGCCCCGACGGGGGGAGGGCGAGGCCGAGTTCGTCGCCCCGCGGACCCCGGCGGAGCGGACCCTGGCCGAGATCTGGGCCGAGGTGCTGGGCGTGCCGAGGGTCGGCGTCACCGACAACTTCTTCGCGCTCGGCGGCGACTCCATCCTGAGCATCCAGGCCGTCTCCCGGGCCCGCGCGGCCGGCCTGCGGATCGGCTCCCAGGACGTCTTCCGCCACCAGACCGTCGCCGACCTGGCCGCCGCCGCCCGCCCGGAGACCGGCCCCGCCGCCGCGTCGCAGCGGATCGACGGACCGGCCCCGCTCACCCCGGTCCAGGAGTGGTTCCTCGCCACCCACGGCCCGCTGCGCCACTACGCCCTGTCGATGCTGCTCGACCTGCCGCGCCAACTCGACGAGGCCGCCCTGGAATCGGCGCTGCGGGCCCTGCTCACCGCCCACCCGGCGCTGCGCACCCGCTTCACCCGGGACGGGGACGGGGACGGCTGGCGGCAGGAGCCGGTCGACACCCCGCCCACCGGGCTGCTCGACAGAGCCGACCCGGCCCGCGACCGGGCCGAGACCGCCGACGCCGCCCGCGCCGAACTGGACCCGGCCGCCGGCATCCTGCTGCGCGCCGTGCTGTTCCCGCGCACCGAGGACGAACGTCCGCAACTCCTGCTGGCCGCCCACCACCTGGCGGTGGACAGCGTCTCCTGGCGGGTGCTGCTCGCCGACCTGGAACGCGCCTACCGGCAGGCCGAGGCCGGCGCCGAACCCCGACTGGAGGCCGAGCACACCCCGTTCACCACCTGGGCGCACCGACTCGCCGCCCACGTCCGGTCCGGCGGCCTCGACCGGGACCTGCCGTACTGGACGGAGGCCACCCGGCAGCCGGTCCACCCGTTGCCCGTCGACCACCCCGGCACCCCGACCGCCGGCTCCGTCCGCACCCTGCGCACCCGGCTGGACCGGGCCGCCACCGAGGCCCTGCTGCGCAAGGTCCCCGAGGCCTACCGCACCCAGGTCAACGACGTGCTGCTCAGCGCCCTCGGCCGGGCCCTCGCGGACTGGACCGGCACCGGGCGGGTGACCGTCACCCTGGAGGGCCACGGCCGCGAGGAGCTGTTCGACGGCCCCGACCTGGCCCGGACCGTCGGCTGGTTCACCACCCAGTACCCGGTCACCCTCACCCCGGCCGGCCCGGCCGACGCCCCCGACTGGGCCGCCACCCTCAAGCAGGTCAAGGAGCAGCTGCGGGCCGTCCCGCACCGCGGCCTGGGCTACGAGGCGCTGGCCCGGCTGCGCGACGGCGACCCGGCCGCCCGCGCCCTGCGCGAGCTCCCGCAGCCCCAGGTCTGCTTCAACTACCACGGCCAGTGGACCGCCCCCGCGAGCGGCGACTTCGCCCCCGCCGGGCCGGCCCCCGGCCGCGACCACGCCCCCGACGAACCGCTCGACCACCTGCTGGACATCTCCGCCGTGGTCGCCGACGGCGAACTCGAACTGACCTGGCACTACAGCGAACAGGTGCACCGGACCGCCACCGTCCAGGCCCTCGCCGAGGCCGTCGACCACGCCCTGACCGCCGTCATCGCGCACTGCACCGCCCCCGGCACCGGCGGCCGCACCCCCGCCGACTTCCCGCTCGCCGGGCTCGACCAGGCCGCGCTGGACCGGATCGTCGGCGACGGCCGGGACGTCGAGGACCTGCTGCCGCTCACCCCGCTCCAGGAGGGCATGCTCTTCCACCGCCTGGTCGGCGGCCCCGACGACGTCTACCTGGACCAGGCCGCCCTGCTGCTGGAGGGCGTGACCGACCCGCAGGCGCTCGCCCTCGCCTGGCAGCGGGTCGCCGACCGCACCCCCGCGCTGCGCACCTCGGTGCTCTGGGAATCCGTCCCCGCCCCGCTCCAGCTGGTGCGCCGGGGCGTGCGGCTGCCCGTCACCCACCACGACCTGCGGGCGCTCGACCCGGAACAGCGCGCCGACCGGCTGGACCGGCTGCGCGCCGAGGACCTCGCCGCCGGACTGGACATCGCCGTCGCGCCGCTGACCAGGCTCACCATGGTCCAACTGCCGGACGCCCGAATGCAGTTGCTCTGGACCTCGCACCACCTGATCCTGGACGGCTGGAGCCTGGCCCAGGTGCTCACCGAGGTGTTCGAGGAGTACGCCGCGCTCACCACCGGCGCCGCGCCCACCCCGGCGGTGCGCCGCCCCTTCGGCGACTACGTGCGCTGGCTGGCCGGGCAGGACACCGAGGCCGCCCGGGCGCACTGGCGGGCCGTGCTGGCCGGCTTCGCCGGTGCCACCCCGCTGCCCGTCGACCGCCCCCGGCGCGAATCGCACCGGGCCCGCTCGGCCGACAGCCACCGGGCCGGCCTGTCCGAGGAGGTGTCCGAGCGCCTCGCCGACACTGCCCGCCGGGCCGGACTGACCCTGGGCACCGTGGTGCAGGGCGCCTGGGCGCTGCTGCTCTCCCGGTACGCGGGCGAGCCGGACGTGCTGTTCGGCACCACGGTCTCCGGCCGCCCCGAGGAACTGCCCGGGGTCGAGTCGATGATCGGCATGTTCATCAACACCCTGCCCACCCGGGTCCGGGTGGAGAGCGGCCGCACCGCCGCCGACTGGCTGCGCGCGCTCCAGGAGGACCAGGCCGGGGCCCGGCGGCACGCCGCCGTCTCGCTCGCCGAACTCACCGGCTACAGCGGGGTGCCGTCCGGCGGCGCGCTGTTCGACAGCATCCTCGCCTTCGAGAACTACCCCTTCGACGACGCCCGCGCGGCCGGCACCGGGGTGCGCCTGGTCGAGGTCGGCTCGCGGGACGCCACCAACTTCCCGCTGGTGCTGCGCGCCTACCAGGGGGAACGCCTCGGCTTCGACCTCGCCTACGACCCGGAGCTGTTCGACGCCGGAACCGTCCGCGAACTCGCCGGGCGGCTCTGCCTGCTGCTCACCGACCTCGCCCGGGGACTGGACCGCCCGCTGCGCGCGCTGGCCTGGACCACCGTCGAGGAGCGCCGGCGGCTGCTGGCCGAGCACAACGGCACCGCCCAGGGCCGGCCCGACCGCACCCTGGTCGACCTGTTCGAGGCGCAGGCCGCCCGCACCCCGCACGCCCGGGCCGTCACCTGCGGCGCGGAACACCTCGACTACGCCACCCTGGACGACCGGGCCACCCGGCTCGCCCACCGGCTGGCCGGGCTGGGCGCCGGGCCGGAGCGGTTCGTCGCCCTCGCGCTGCCCCGGACGGCCGAGCTGGTGGTGGCCGTTCTCGCCGTCCTCAAGACCGGTGCGGCCTACCTGCCGCTCGACCCGAAGCTGCCCGCCGAACGCCGCGCCGAACTGCTCGCCGACGCCGCCCCGGTGGCCCTGGTGACGTTCTCGGACGAGCCCGCCTCCGTCCCCGTGCTGTCGCCGACCGACTCCGAGCCGACCGACCTCGGCGCGCTCGGCCCCGGCGCGCTCGGCCCCGGCCACCGCCCGCTGCCCGACAGCCCCGCCTACGCCATCTACACCTCCGGCTCCACCGGCCGCCCCAAGGGCGTCGTCGTCCCGCACGCCAATGTGGTCCGGCTGTTCGAACAGACTCGGGAACTCTTCGACTTCGGCCCCCAGGACGTCTGGACGCTGTTCCACTCCTACACCTTCGACTTCTCGGTTTGGGAGCTGTGGGGCCCGCTGCTGCACGGCGGCCGACTGGTCGTGGTGCCCGAGGACACCGCCCGCTCCCCGGAGGAGTTCCTGCGGCTGCTCGCCGACGAGGGCGTCACCGTGCTCAACCAGACCCCGTCCGCGTTCCACCCGCTGGTCCGCGCCGACGCCGAACACCCCGAGCTGTCACGGCGGTTGGCGCTGCGCACGGTGGTCTTCGGCGGCGAGGCACTGGACGCCACCCGGCTCACCGACTGGTACGCCCGGCACCCGCAGGACGCGCCGCGGCTGGTGAACATGTACGGCATCACCGAGACCACCGTGCACGTCACCCACGCCGAACTCGGCCCGGCCACCGCCGCCGCGGGCGGCCCGGCCCCGATCGGCGACGGCCTGGCCGACCTGCGGCTCTACCTGCTGGACGGCGACCTCGCGCCCGTCCCGGCGGGCGCGGTCGGCGAACTGTACGTGGCGGGGGAGGGCCTGGCCCGCGGCTACCTCGACCGCCCCGGACTGACCGCCGGCCGCTTCCTCGCCGACCCGTACGGGCCGCCCGGCACCCGGATGTACCGCACCGGCGACCGGGCCCGCCGCCGGGCCGACGGCACCCTGCACTACCTGGGCCGGGCCGACCAGCAGGTCAAGATCCGCGGCTTCCGGATCGAACCCGGCGAGATCGAGGCCGCCCTGCTCACCCACCCCGGTGTCGGCCAGGCCGCCGTCGGCGTGCACCAGGACCCGGCCGGCACCCGCCGGCTGGTCGCCCACGTCGTCGCCGCGGAGGGGACGGCCGAGCCGCCGTCCGCCGCCGAGCTGCGCGCCCACCTGGAACGGCTGCTGCCCGCCTACCTGGTGCCCGCCGCGTACGTCCCGATGCCGGCCCTGCCGCTCACCCCCAACGGCAAGCTCGACCGGCGCGCGCTGCCCGCGCCCGGCCCCCAGGGCTACGCGACCGCGGCCGGCCGCGACCGCACCGCCCCGCACACTCCGGCCGAGCAGCTGGTCGCCGCCGCCTGGGCGGAGGTGCTGGACACCGCCGAGGTCGCCGCCGAGGACGACTTCTTCGCCCTCGGCGGCGACTCCATCCTCGCCGTCCGCGCCACCGCCCGGCTGCGCGCCGCCTTCGGACGGGCCGACCTGACCCCCCGACTACTGTTCGACCACCCCGTGCTGGCCGACCTGGCCGCCGCCCTCGGGACGCCCGCGGCGGCCCCCGGCGCGGCCGTCATCCCGGTGGTCGACGACCCGGACGCCAAACCGCCGCTCTCCTACGCCCAGCAGCGGCTCTGGTTCCTGGACCGCTTCGCGCCCGGCGACACCGCGTACACCACGCTGTCCGTACTGCGACTGCGCGGAACGCTCAACCGGGACGCGCTGGGCGCGGCCCTGGACGGCCTGGTCGCGCGGCACGAGGCGCTGCGGACCACCTTCGCCGAGCGGGACGGCCGGGCCCGGCAGGTGGTGCACCCGCCGTACCCGGTCGAACTGCCCGTCACCGACCTCGACCCGGCCGACCTGGACGCCCTGCTGGAACGGACCGCCGACACCCCCTTCGACCTGGCCGCCGGCCCGCTGCTGCGCGCCCGGCTGGTCCGCACCGGGGAGCGGGAGCACGTGCTCGTCCTGGCGGTGCACCACATCGCCACCGACGGCTGGTCGATCGGCGTGCTCGGCCGCGACCTCGCCGAACTGTACCGGGCCGCCGTCACCGGCCACTGCCCCGAACTGCCCGAACTCCCGGTCCGCTACACCGACTTCGCCGCCTGGCAGCGCGCCCGCGGCGACCGGGCCGAGGCCGAACTCGACCACTGGCGCGAGCTGCTGGCCGACCTTCCGCCGCTGGAACTGCCCACCGACCGCCCCCGCCCGGCCGTCCGCGGCACCGACGGCGCGCTGGTCACCTTCACCCTGCCCGCCGAGCTGACCGCCCGGCTGCGCGAGCGCGGCCGGGAGGCCGACGGCACCCTCTACACCGTGCTGCTGGCGGCCTGCCAGGTGCTGCTGGCCCGCTGGTCCGGGCAGCAGGACCTCGCGGTCGGCACCGTCACCTCGGGCCGCGACCAGGGCGAACTCCACGACGTGGTCGGGATGTTCGTCAACACCCTGGTGCTGCGCGGCCGGGTCCGCCCGGACCTGCCGTTCCGCGCGCTGCTGGCCGAGGCCCGGGACACCGTGCTGGACGCGCTCGCCCACCAGGAGGTGCCCTTCGAACGGCTGGTGGACGCCCTCCAGCCGGAACGCGACACCAGCCGCACCCCGCTGTTCCAGGTCATGGTGGCCCTGCACAACCTCGGCGCCGAGCCGCCCCGGCTGCCCGGCCTGGAGGCGGAGCCGGTCACCCCGCCGATCCGCCACGCCACCTTCGACCTCTCCTTCGACTTCGTCGAGACCGACGGCGGCCTGACCGGCCACCTGGAGTACAGCACCGGGCTGTTCGACGCCCGCACCGCCGAGCAGCTCGCCGCCCGGCTGACCGTGCTGCTGACGGCCGTCGCCGACGGCCCGGACACCCCGGTCGGCGCGCTGCCGCTGATGACCGCCGAGGAACGGGACCGGGCCGTACGGCTGGGCCGCGGCGAACCGCTGCCCGCGGAACCGGACACCGTGTTCCCCGCCCTGTTCGAGGCCCAGGCCGCCCGCACCCCGCAGGCCACCGCCCTGGTCGCCCGGGACGCCACCCTCGACTTCGCCGCCCTCAACGCCCGGGCCAACCGGCTCGCCCGCCACCTGGTCGCCCTCGGCGCCGGCCCGGAACGGCTGGTCGCCGTCCGGCTGCCGCGCACCGCCGACCTGGTGGTGGCGCTGTTCGCAGTGCTCAAGGCGGGCGCCGCCCTGCTCTTCGTCGACCCGGAGCTGCCCGAGGAGCGCGCCGCGCTGCTGCTCGACGACGCCCGGCCGCACACCGTGCTCACCGAGCAGGACCTGCCCGGGGTGCCCTGGGCGACCCTGCCCGGGCACGACCTGACCGACGCCGAGCGGACCGCCCCGCTGCGGCCGGAGCACACCGCCTACGTCATCTTCACCTCCGGCTCGACCGGCCGCCCCAAGGGCGTCGCCGTCGAGCACCGCCAGCTGGTCCACCTCTGCCGCGACCACCGGCACGGCCTGGTCGCCCCGCACACCGCCGAGGGCGAGCGGCTGAGGATCGCGCTCAGCGCCTCCTTCTCCTTCGACACCAGCTGGGAGGGCCCGCTGCTGCTCGCCCTCGGCCAGGAACTCCACCTGGTCGACGAGGACGTCCGGCTGGACCCGCAGGCCTTCTGCGCCCTGGTCGCCGACCGCCGGCTGGACCTGGTCAACGTCACCCCGTCCTTCCTGCGCGAACTCACCGCCGCCGGGCTGCTCGCCCCCGGCCGCCACCACCCGCGGCTGCTGCTGGTCGGCGGCGAAGCCGTCCCCGCCGCCACCTGGCGGCAACTGGCTTCGGCGAAGCAGGAGTTCGGCGTCACCGCCTACAACGTGTACGGCCCCACCGAGACCACCGTGGACGCCACCTGGGCCCGCTGCGCGGACCACCCCGCCGGCCCGGTCATCGGCCGCCCCGGCCGGGGTCTGACCGCCCACCTGCTGGACGGCGCGCTGCGTCCGGTGCCGCCCGGGATGCCCGGGGAGCTCTACCTGGCCGGCCCGCAGGTCGCCCGGGGCTACCTCCACCGCCCCGGACTGACCGCCGCCCGCTTCCTCGCCGACCCCTACGGCCCGCCCGGCGCCCGGATGTACCGCACCGGGGACCGCGCCCGCTGGACCGCCGCCGGACAGCTGGAGTTCCTCGGCCGGGCCGACGACCAGGTCAAGATCCGCGGCTTCCGGATCGAGCCCGGCGAGGTGGAGGCCGCACTGCTGGCCCACCCGGACCTCGCCGACTGCGCGGTGGCCGCCCGCGAACACGCCGGGCGCACCCTGCTGGTCGGCTACCCGGTGCCGGCCGCCGACCGGGTGCCGCCCGCCGAGGAACTGCGGGCCTGGCTGCGCCGCACCCTGCCCGACCACCTGGTGCCCACCGCCTTCGTCCCGCTGGCCCGGATCCCGCGCACCGCCGGCGGCAAGACCGACCGGCGCGCGCTGCCCGCCCCGCCCGCCCAGCCCGACCGCGCCACCCCGTACGTCGCCCCGCGGCCCGGCACCGAGCAGCGGCTCGCCGCGATCTGGGCCGAGGTCCTCGGGGTGGCGCGGGTCGGCGCCCGCGACAACTTCTTCGCCCTCGGCGGCGACTCCATCCTGAGCATCCAGATCGTCTCCCGGGCCCGGGCCGCCGGGTTGGCGCTGACCACCAAGGACGTCTTCCGGCACCAGAGTGTCGCCGAACTCGCGCTCGTCACAAGGGAAGTGGCGGAACATCAGGAGGAGGCGGAGCCCGACCGGGCGCCGCTCACCCCGATCCAGCGCTGGTACCTGGACGCCCGCCGCCCCGGCGAACCGCTGCGCTTCAGCATGACCCAGCGCCTGGAACTGGCCCCCGACACCGACCCGACCGCCCTGGGCGCGGCCGTTCTCGCCCTGGTGCACCGGCACCCGGCGCTGCGCACCCGCTTCGGCCGGGACGGGTCCGACTGGTACCAGGAGGTCCAGGAGCAGCTGCCCGACGACCTGTTCACGGTGAGCAGCCCGGACCCCGCCGCCCTGGAGGCCGAGGTGCAGCGCGCCACGGACGCGGCCCAGCGCTCCCTCGACCCCGTCCGGGGCCGGCTGATCCGCGCCCTGTTCTTCGACGCCGGCCCGCAGCGGCCCGGCCAACTCGTGCTCACCGTCCACCACCTGGCCGTAGACGGGGTCTCCTGGCGGATCCTGCTGGCCGAGCTGGAGACCGGCTACCGCACCGCCCGGACCGGAGCCGCGATCGAACTGCCGCCGGAGGGCACCTCCTACGCCCGCTGGGCCGCCCGGCTGAGCCGGCACACCCGCGCGGGCGCCCTGGACGGCGACACCGGGTACTGGACCCGCACCGGCGCGGCCCCGGCCGGCCTGCCCACCGACCGCCCCTCGGCCACGACCCCCGGCGCCACCGGCCAGGCCGACGCGGCCACCGTCACCGTCACCCTGGACGAGCCGACCACCGAGGCCCTGCTGCGCGCCGTGCCCGCCGCCTACCGCACCCAGGTCAACGACGTCCTGCTCAGCGCCCTGGGCCGCACCCTGGCCCGCTGGTGCGGCCGGGACACCGTGCTGATCGGCGTGGAGGGGCACGGCCGCGAGGAGATCCTCGACGGACTCGACCTCTCCCGCACGGTCGGCTGGTTCACCGCCGAGTTCCCGCTCGCCCTGCGCGTCGACCCGGCGGCCGGCTGGCACGACACCCTGCGCGCCGTCAAGGAGCAGCTGCGCGCCGTCCCGCTGCGCGGCCTCAGCCACGGCGCGCTGCGCCACCTCCACCCGGACGGCCCGCTCGCCGGGGCGGCCGTCCCGCGGATCGGCTTCAACTACCACGGCCGCTTCGACACCGCCGCCGGCGCCGACGGCCTGGTCCGCGGCCCGCTGCCGCCGGCCGGACGCGACACCGACCCGGACGAGCCGCGCCCCTACCTGCTGGAGGTCACCGGCGCGGTCCAGGACGGCCGGCTCGAACTGGGCTGGACCTACTCCCCGGCGATCCACGACGAGGCCACCGTGCGCGGCCTCGCCGAGGGGATGCGCACCGCCCTGCGCGAACTGGCCGAGCACTGCGCCCGCCCCGACGCGGGCGGCCGCACCCCCTCCGACTTCCCGCTGGCCGGGCTGGACCAGACGCGGCTGGACCGGCTGGTCGGTGACGGCAGCGCCGTCGAGGACGTGCTGCCGCTGACCCCGCTGCAGTCCGGCATGCTCTTCCACGGCCTGGTGGACACCGACGGCGCCTACGTCGACCGGATCGCGGTCCGGCTGGCCGGCGTCGCCGACCCGCAGGCCTTCGCCGCCGCCTGGCAGCGGGTCGCCGACCGCACCCCGGCGCTGCGCTCCGCCGTCCACTGGCGCGGGCTGCCGCACCCCGTCCAACTGGTCGCCCGGCACGCCGCCCTGCCCGTCCGCCACCTCGACCTGCGCCACCTCGACCCGCGCACGGCGGCGCCGGAGCAGCTGGCCGCCGAGACCGAGCGGCTGCTCGCCGAGGAACGCGCCACCCCGCTGGAGCTCACCACCGCGCCGCTCACCCGGCTCGCCCTGGCCGCACTGCCGGGCGAGGAGGTGCTGCTGCTCTGGTCCACCCACCACCTGATCCTGGACGGCTGGAGCACCGGCCAGCTGCTCACCGAGGTGTGCGAGGAGTACGCCGCGCTGACCGGCGGCCCGCAGGCACCCCGACCGGTCCGGCGGCCGTTCGCCGACTTCCTCGGCTGGCTGCGCGAGCAGGACACGGCGGCCGCCGAGGCCCACTGGAGCACCGAACTCGCCGGGTTCACCGCCCGCACCCCGCTGCCGTACGACCGCCGGCCGGCCGAGGCCCACCGGGCCCGCTCCACCGCCGCCGTCCACCGCGAACTGGACGAACCGCTCTCCGCCCGGCTGCGCGAGCACGCCGCCGCCGCCGGACTGACCGTCAACACCGTGGTGGAGGGCGCCTGGGCGCTGCTGCTCGCCCGGCACGGCGGCGGCGAGGACGTGGTCTTCGGCACCACCGTGTCCGGACGCCCGGCCGAACTGCCCGGCGTCGAGGCGATGATCGGCCTGTTCATCAACACCGTCCCCACCCGGGTGCGGCTTTCCCCCGGCGGCGTGCTGCCCTGGCTGCGGGAGCTCCAGGACCGGCAGAGCGAGGCCCGCCGGTTCGACCACCTGGCCCTGCCCCGGATCCAGGCGCTCGGCGAACTCCCGGCCGGGGAGCCGCTGTTCGACAGCATGCTGGTGTTCGAGAACTACCCCGTCGACGAGTCGGCGGCGGACCGGACCGGGGTCCGGGTGGTCGAGGTGCGCGCCGACGACGCCACCACCTACCCCTGGTGCCTGCGCGCCCACCTGGGCGACCGGCTCGGCTTCGACCTGGCCTACGACCCCGCGCTGTTCGACCCGCGCACCGCCCGGGACGCCGCCGACCGGCTCACCCTGCTGCTGACCGGCCTCACCGAGGCCCTGGCCGACGGCCGCGCGCTGGACGCGCTGGACCCGCTCACCCCGGCCGACCGCGCCCTGCTCGCCGACTGGCGGGCCACCGCCCGCCCGGCCGACCCGCGCAGCCCGCTGACCGTCTTCGCCGAGCAGGCCCGGCGCACCCCCGACGCCCCCGCCGTCCGCGAGGGCGACCGCACCCTGACCTACCGCCAGCTCGACGCCTGGTCCGACCGGCTCGCCGCCCGACTGCTGGCCGAGGGCCCGGCCCCCGAACAGCCGGTCGCGCTGGAGCTGGAACGCTCGGCCGAACTGGTCGTCGCCCAGCTGGCCGTGCTCAAGGCGGGCGGCGCCTACCTGCCCGTCGACCTGCGCGCCCCCGAGGAGCGCCGCCGCACCCTGATCGACCGCGCGGGCGCGGTACGGCGGCTCACCGCCGAGGAGATCACCACCGCCCGCACCGACCCGGCGCCCCGCGAGCTGCCGCCCGCCGACCCGGACCGGCTGGCGTACGTGATGTACACCTCCGGCTCCACCGGCGAGCCCAAGGCGGTGGCCGTCCGGCACCGCGACATCGCCTCGCTCGGCACCGACAGCCGGTTCGCCGACGGCCGCTGCGCCCGGGTGCTACTGCACTCCCCGGTCGCCTTCGACGCCGCCACCTTCGAGGTCTGGGCCCCGCTGCTGACCGGCGGCTGCGTCCTGGTCGCCCCCGCCGGACCGGTGGACGCCGCTCTGCTGCGCCGCCTCGCCGGACCGGACGGGCCGACCGCGCTGTGGCTCACCGCCGGACTCTTCCGGCTGCTCGCCCAGGACGCCCCGGACTGCTTCGCCGGCCTGCGCACGCTGTGGACCGGCGGGGACGTGGTGCCCGCCGCCGCCGTCCGCCGGGTGCTGACCGCCTGCCCCGGGCTGACCGTGGTGGACGGCTACGGCCCCACCGAGACCACCACCTTCGCCACCGCCTTCGAACTCGCCGACCCGGCCGCGGTGCCCGACACCGTGCCGATCGGCCGACCGCTGGACGACCGGCGCGTCCACGTCCTGGACCGGCGGCTGCGGCCCGTCCCGCCGGGCTGCGCGGGCGAGCTCTACCTGGCCGGCGAGGGCGTGGCCCGCGGCTACCTCGGCCGCCCCGGCGCCACCGCCGCCCGCTTCCTGGCCGACCCGGACGGCCCGCCCGGCGCCCGGATGTACCGCACCGGGGACCTCGCCCGGCGCCGCCCCGACGGCACCGTGGAGTTCCTCGGCCGGGCCGACGACCAGGTGAAGATCCGCGGCTTCCGGGTCGAACCGGCCGAGGTGGAGGCCGCGCTCGCCGCCCACCCCGGGGTCACCGACGTCGCCGTGGTCGCCCGGACGGACGGGCCCGGCGCCCGGCGGCTGGTCGCCTACCTGGTGGGCGCCGACGGCGCCGTCGACCCCGCGGAACTGCGGGCCTTCGCGGTGCGCACCCTGCCCGACTACCTCGTCCCCGCCGCCTTCGTCCCGCTGGCCGCCCTCCCGCTCAGCCGCAACGGCAAGGTCGACCGGGCCGCCCTCCCCGCCCCGGAGCAGGAGCCCGCCGCCGGACCCGCCGAACGGGTCGAACCGCGCACCGACGCCGAGCGCCGCACCGCCGAGGTCTTCGGCGAGGTGCTGGGCATCCGCCCGCCCGGAGTGACCGCCGGCTTCTTCCAGCTCGGCGGCGACTCCATCCTCAGCATCCGGCTCGCCGGCCGCCTCACCGAGGCCTTCGGCACCGAGCTCACCCCCCGCGCGGTGTTCGACCACCCGACCCCGGCCGGACTGGCCGTGCTGCTCACCGCCCGGACGGCGGACCCGGCCCGCCCGGCCGTCGTCCCGGTCCCCCGGGACACCGCCGCACCGATGTCCTACGCCCAGCAACGCCTGTGGTTCCTGGAGGAGTTCGCGCCCGGCGGCGCCGAGTACGTGACCGCCCTCGCGCTGCGGCTGCGCGGCCCGCTGGACGCCGACGCCCTCGGCGCGGCCCTGCTCGCCCTGGTGGACCGGCACGAGTCGCTGCGCACCACCTTCGAGAGCGTCGACGGGCAGGGCGTCCAACGCGTCCACCCGCCGCGGGAGCTGCCGCTGCCGCGCCACGACCTCGCCGAACTCCCGGAGCAGGAAAGGGATCCGGAACTGCGCCGGCTGCTCGCCGCCGAACGCGCCCGCCCCTTCGACCTGCGCCGCGGCCCGCTGCTGCGCCCCGCGCTGCTCCGACTCGCCGAGGACGACCACGTCCTGGCGCTGACCCTGCACCACATCATCACCGACGGCTGGTCGACCGCCGTGCTGCTCACCGACCTGGCCCACCTCTACCGCGCCGAACTCGACCCCGCAGAACCGCCGTTGGCGCCGCTGCCGGTGCAGTACGCCGACTACGCCCACTGGCAGCGCCGTTCCGACGCCGAGGAACAACTCGACTACTGGAAGCAGCAGTTGGCGGGCGTCGAAGCGCTCCGGCTGCCGCTCGACCGCCCCCGCCCGGCGGTGCGCACCAGCAACGGCGGCACCGTCCGGCTGGAGCTGCCCGCCGCCACCGCCCGGCGGCTGGCCCGGGTCGGCCGGGACCGGGACACCACCCTGTTCACCACCCTGGTCGCCGCCGCCCAGGCCTACCTGGCCCGGCTCAGCGGCGACCAGGACATCGCCGTCGGCACCGTCACCGCCGGCCGCGAACGCCCGGAGACCCAGCAGCTGATCGGCTTCTTCGTCAACACCCTGGTGCTGCGCTCCCGGGTCGACCCCCGGCAGCCCTTCACCGACCTGCTCGCCGAGGTCCGGCAGACCGTCCGGGACGCCTTCGCCCACCAGGACGTGCCCTTCGAGCGGGTGGTCGACGAGGTGCAGCCGGTCCGCGACACCAGCCGCAGCCCGCTGTTCCAGACCCTGGTGGTGCTGCAGAACACCCCGGCGGCCGAACTCGACCTGCCCGGCCTGGCGGTGACGGACGTCGAGACCGACACCACCCGGACCGCCTTCGACCTGGTGCTGGAGTTCGCCCGGGGCGACGACGACGCCCTGCACGGCCTGCTCACCTACAACACCGACCTGTTCGAACCGGCCACCGCCGCCCGGATGGCCGAGCAGCTCGCCACCCTGCTGACCGCCGTCGCCGACGGCCCGGACCGCGCCGTCGGCACCCTCCCGCTGGCCGCCGCCGACCGGCTCGCCGCCGAACTCGACCGGGCCCGCGGCGACTTCCCGCCGGTTCCCGAGAGCACCCTGCCCGAGCTGTTCGAACGGCAGGCCGCCCGCACCCCCGACGCCCCGGCCCTGCTCGACGCCGACCGCACCCTGAGCTACGCCGAACTGGACCGGGCGGCCAACCGGCTCGCCCACCGGCTGGTCCGCCGCGGCATCGGGCCGGAGCGGCTGGTCGCCCTCGCCCTGCCCCGCTCGGCCGCCGCCGTGGTCGCCCAACTCGCCGTCGCCAAGGCCGGCGGCGCCTTCCTCCCGGTGGACCCGGACTACCCGGCCGCCCGCCGGGAGTTCATGGTCCGCGACGCGGGCGCCGCCGTGCTGCTGGACGACCCCGACCAGGTGTGGTCCGCCGACGGCCCGGACACCCCGCCCGCCCGCGCCCTCACCCCCGCCCACCCGGCGTACGTGGTCTACACCTCCGGCTCCACCGGCACCCCCAAGGGCGTCCTGGTCACCCACGCCGGACTCGCCGCCTTCGCGGCCGCCGCCGCCGACCGGTACGCGGTCGGCCCCGGCGACCGGGTGCTCCAGTTCGCCTCGCCCAGCTTCGACGCCTCCGTCCTGGAACTGTGCATCTCCGTGCTCAGCGGCGCCGCGCTGGTCACCGGCGAGGAGGGGCCGCTGGTCGGCGAACGGCTCGCCGAAGCCCTCGCCGGACGGCGGATCAGCCACGCGCTGATCCCGCCGGCCGCCCTCGCCACCCTGGACCGGGAGACCGCGGCCGAACTGCCCGGGCTGCGCACCCTGGTGGTCGGCGCCGAGGCCTGCCCGGCCGACCTGGTCGACACCTGGGCCCCCGGCCGCCGCATGGTCAACTCCTACGGGCCCACCGAGGCCACCGTGGTCGCCACCTGGACCGGCCCGCTGGCCGCCGGCACCGGCGCCGCCCCCGCCATCGGCCGCCCCAGCGGCGCCACCCGCGCCTACCTGCTGGACGCCGCGCTACGGCCCGTCCCGCCCGGCGTCACCGGCGAACTCCACCTGGCCGGCCCCGGCCTGGCCCGCGGCTACCACGGCCGCCCCGGCCTGACCGCCCAGCGCTTCCTGCCCGACCCCTACGGCGCCCCCGGCGACCGGATGTACCGCACCGGGGACCTCGCCCGCCGCGACGCCGACGGCCAACTCCGGTACTGCGGACGGGCCGACGAGCAGATCAAACTGCGCGGCTTCCGGATCGAACCCGGCGAGATCGAGAGCGCGCTGCGCCGCAGCCCGCTGGTCCGCGACGCCGTCGTGACCGTCCGCACCGACGCCCCCGGCGGCGGCCGGCTGGTCGCCCACGTGGTCTACACCGACCCGGCCACCGGCGCCGACGACCCCGCCGCCACCGCCCTGGAACTGCGCGCCCAACTCGCCGAAGCACTGCCGCCGCACCTCGTCCCGGCGGTGTTCGTCCCGCTGGAGCGGCTGCCGCTCACCCCGAACGGCAAGACCGACCGGCGCGCCCTGCCCGACCCCGGACCGGTCCAGGCCGCGGCCGGCCCGCACCGCCCGCCGCAGAACGACACCGAACGACGGATCGCCCGGATCTGGGCCGACGTCCTCGGCCTCGAACAGGTCGGCGCCGACGACAACTTCTTCCTGCTCGGCGGCGACTCCATCCTCAGCATGCAGGTGGTCTCCCGACTGCGCCGGGACGGCCTGCACCTGGCCACCCGGGACCTCTTCACCCACCAGACCGTCGCCGAACTCGCCACCGTGGTGCGCAGCGCCCCCGAACGCGCCGACGACGGCCCGGTCACCGGGGCGGTGCCGCTCACCCCGATCCAGGAGTGGTTCCTCACCACCCCGCGCGCCGCCCACCACCACTTCAACCAGTCCGCGCTGCTCGAACTCGCCCCCGACCCCGACCACACCGCCCTGCGCGCCGCCCTGGACGCCCTGCTGGAGCACCACGACGCCCTGCGCATGCGGTTCACCCGGGACGCCTCCGGCTGGCGGCAGTTCAACCCGCCGCCGACCCCCGGCGAGGACCTGCTCGTCCACCACGACCTGACCGGCCAGTCCGCCGAATCCGCCGACGCGGCCCTCGCCAAGGCCGCCGACGACCTGCACGGCGGCTTCGACCTGGCCGCCGGACCGCTGCTGCGGGCCGCCCTGTTCACCGGCGAGCCGGACCGCCCGCCGCTGCTCCTGCTGGTCGCCCACCACCTGGTGATCGACGCCGTCTCCTGGCGGGTGCTCCGGGACGACCTGGAGAGCGCCTACCAGCAGGCCCGCGAGGGCGGCCCGATCACCCTGGGGGAGCGCGGCACCTCCTTCCGGGACTGGGCGCAGCGGCTCGCCGGGCACGTCGCCGAGGGCGGGCTCGACCACGAACTGCCCCACTGGGAAGAGGCGGTGACCGCCCACGCCGAACTCCCCGGCCACCCCGGCGAAGCGGCGGGCGCCGAGACCGCGACCGTCACCGTGGAACTCGACGAGGCCGACACCGAGGCCCTGCTGCGCGCCGCCCCCGCCGCCTACCGCACCCGGGTCAACGACGTGCTGCTCGCCGCCCTCGCCCTGGCGCTGGCCCGCTGGACCGGGCAGGACCGGATCCGGCTGGACCTGGAGGGCCACGGCCGCGAGGACCTGCTGGAGGGCGTCGACCTGTCCCGCACGGTCGGCTGGTTCACCACCGTCTTCCCGGTCGCCCTGGACGTCCCCGACCCCGAGCGGCTCGACCCCGACCGGGACTGGCGCGCCCTGGTGAAGGCGATCCGCCGCCAGCTGCGCGCGGTGCCCGGCAACGGGCTCGGCTTCGGCGCGCTGCGCACCTTCGGCCCGCCCGAGGTCCGCGAGCGGCTCGCCGCCGGCGCCCACGGCCAGGTGGTCTTCAACTACCTCGGCCAGTGGGACGCCCGGCCGGACACCCCCGGCGACGGCCTGGTCCGGGCCGAACTCGGCTCCTGCGGCCAGGACCACGACCCCCGGGACGGCGGCTCCCACCCGCTGGAGGTGGTGGGCGCGGCCCAGGGCGGCCGGCTCGCCTTCACCTGGCACCACCGCCCCGCCCTCCACGACCCGGCCGCCGTGCGCCGGGCCGCGGCGGACTTCGCCGAGGCGCTGCGCCAACTCGCCCGGCACGCCCGGCAGGCCCGCTGACTCGCTGACCCACCCGCCCCATCCGTCACGAGACCGACCCATCCATCACGAGAAGGAGCAAGTCCATGGACGAGAACACCCGCTACCAGGTGCTGCGCAATGACGAGGAGCAGTACTCGCTCTGGCCGGTCGACCTGGAGGTGCCCGCGGGCTGGCAGTCCGTCGGCCACGAGGGCACCGAGGCCGAGTGCTCCGCCTACGTCGACGAGGTGTGGACCGACATGCGCCCGCGCAGCCTGCGCGAGCGGATGGAGAACGCCGGCGCCTGACCCGGCATGCCTGGCCGCGGCCGCCTGACCACGGCCGCCTGACACCGGACCCCGGACACCGGACCCCGGGACCCCGCACCACCCCAGGTACTTCCCCGAGTACGTCCCCGAAGGAGCCGCCGTGACCCCCGTGTTGCGCACCGAACGCCTGGAGTTCATCCCGTACAGACCCGAGGACGAGGACGCCTTCGTCGGCCTGCTCCGCAACGCGGAGGTGTGCCGCTGGATGGGCCAGGACCTGGTGCCGGAACCGGAGCTGCGCACCCTGTTCCGCGCCATCCTCAGCGAGATCTACCCCCAGCAGCTCTTCGACATCTGGGGCCTGTGGCTGGACGGCGCCTACGCGGGCCACGCGGAGGTGAAGCCGACCGGGAACGTGGACGGCCACGAACTGGTCGCCGCCCTCGTCCCGGAGTGCTGGGGCCGGGGCCTGGGCACCGAGGTGGTCCGCGGCCTGATCCGTTACGCCGGGGACGAACTGGGCCTCAAGGAGGTCTACGGCCTGGTCGGCGCCGAGAACCGGGCGAGCCTGGCGCTGTGCGAGCGGCTGGGCTTCCGCCACCTGCGCGACTCGGTCGGCGAGGACGGCACGGTGGCCAAGGTGGTGGTGGTCTCCACCGCCGAGGCGGGCTGACACCGGCCGGCCCCCGGCGCGTGCGAGCGCGCCGGGGGCCGGTTCGGGTCCGGCACACCCTACGTCGGGCCGTTGCCGACCGTCTTGCAGCTGGGGCCGCCCACGCCGGCCCCGAGCGGGGTGCCGCTGCCGTAGTACCAGTCGCTGTGCCCCTGGCAGATGTTGCCGTTCCAGGAGAGGTAGAAGCCGGCCTGGTAGACCTCGCTGCTGGTGCTGTAGACGCTCTGGCTGCCGGCGTCCCACCAGGTGGCACCGGCCGGGCGGCCGGTGTGCATGCCCGGGTCGTTCGACGCGCCGCTGACGATCCAGACCTGGCTGTTGCCGTCCGCGACCTGCGAGACCCACAGGTCCTTGAAGTGGAACTCGGCGTAGGCCCGCTTCTGGCAGAAGTCGAATCCCTGGTAGAAGGTGCCGAGGTCGTACCCGCCGGTGGTGACGACCTCCATCACGGGACCGACGGTCTCGGTACAGGTGCCCGCCTGCGCAGCGGGCGCCACGGCCAGGCCGACCATCGACCCGGCTGTGAGGGCGGCTGCCGTCAGCGCCGCCCTGATCCTCAACTTCATTTCCCCGCCTAGGTGTTGAAGCTGTAATCGGAGCTTCATGATGGCGGTGCTAGGTCACGTCGGGCAAGGCTCGTGACGATCGCCCCCGGGGCAGTCGCAGTGCCAGCAGCCCGCCGGCCGCCGCGGTGGCGGCCGTGGCCAGGGCGACCGGGGTGAGGGCCGAGCCCGGGGCGGTGCGGCCGGCCACCGTGGTGGCGAGGGCGATGCCCAGCGCCGGGCCGATGTTCATCACCGTCTGCTGGAGGCCGCCCGCGACCCCGGACTGGGCGGCGGGCGCGGCCTGGACGATGGCCGAGGTGGCGGTGGCCATCACCGCGCCCAGACCGCAGCCGAGCAGCAGGAAGCAGCAGCCGATCGCGGTGTCGCCGGAGGCCGGGTCGAGCCGGGCGGTGAGCAGGATGCCCGCCGTGATCAGCGCCATCCCCGCCAGCACGGTCCGGCGCACCCCGTGACGCTTCGCCAGCCAGGCCGAGGCGGGCGCGGCGAGGATCATCGTCAGCGCGAGCGGCGCCGCCCGCAGGGCGCTGCGCAGCGGGTCGAGCCCGAGGACGTCCTGGAGGAAGTAGGTGGCCGGGAAGAGCACGCCGAGCACCGCCGCCGAGGCCGCGAGGAGGACGCCGAGGGCGGGTCCCACGGTGGGGGAGCGCAGCAGGGAGGCGGGCAGCAGTGGATGGTCGGTGCGCCGCTCGTGCCGGGCCAGGGCGAGGGCGGCCAGCGCGGCGACGGCGAGGACCAGGGCGGTGCCGGGCGTCCAGCCGTCGGTGGGCAGGGTGACCAGGGTGTGCACCAGGGCGACCAGGGCCAGGGCGAGCAGCCCCGCGCCCGGCAGGTCCAGGCCGGTGGCGGTCCGGGCGGGTGGCGTGGCGGGCACCGCGAGGGCGGCGAGCAGGGCAGCCGCGGCGGGCAGCAGGCCGAGCAGGAAGACCGCCCGCCAGCCCAGGTGGGTGGTGAGCGCGCCGCCGACCAGCGGTCCGGCGGCGGCGGCCAGGCCGATCGCGGCGGTGCGGGCGGCGATCGCGCCGGGCAGCCGGTCGGCGGGCCGGCCGGCCCGCAGCAGGCCGAGGGTGGCGGGCTGGAGCAGGGCGCCCGCCACGCCCTGGGTGACCCGCAGGGCGATCACCCAGCCGATGCCGGGGGCGACGGCGATCCCGGCCGAGCTCGCGGCGAAGCCCGTCACGCCGAGGACGAACAGACGCCGGTGCCCGTACCGGTCGCCGAGTCGGCCGGCGAAGACCAGCAGGGCGGCGACGGTGACCAGGTAGCCGGTGCTGGTCCACTGGACGGCGGTGACCGAGGCGTGCAGGTCGCGTTGCAGGGTGGGCTGGGCGACGCTCAGCACCGTGCCGTCGAGGGCGACCAGGACGGCGCCGGTGATGCTGGCGGCGAGGGCGAGCCCTTGGCGGTGCCGCGGGTTCACCGGGGGACCGGGCCGAGGTGGGCGTCCAGCGTGGCGCGCAGCAGCGGTTCGAGGTCGTCGCCGCCGGTGGCCAGCCGCAGGCTGCCCCAGCCGCGCAGTTGGGCGAGGCCGTGCAGGTTGGCCCAGAGGGCGGCCGTGGCGGCGGTCGGGTCCTCCAGGTGCGGGTGGACCTCGGCGACCAGTCCGGCGAGGGTGCGGAACAGCGGCAGGGTGGTGCGGCGCAGCTCGGTGCCGCTGCCCTCCAACAGGTCGTGACGGAACATCAGCTCGAACATGCCGGGGTTGGCGGCCGCGAAGCCGAGGTGGGCGCGGGCCAGCGCCTCGATCCGGGTGCGGGCGCCGGCACCGGTGGTGGCGGCGAGCGCGTCGGCGCCGGCCAGGGCGTCGGTGAGCCGGCCGAAGCCGTGCCGGGCGATGGCGGCGAGCAGTTCCCGGTGGGTGGGGAAGTAGCGGCGCGGTGCCCCGTGGGAGACCCCGGCGTGCCGGGCGATCTCGCGCAGGCCGAGCGCCGGCACACCGTCGCGGCTCACCAGCTCGACCCCGGCGGCCACCAGGCGGGTGCGCAGGTCCTGGTCGTTCGCTGTGTCGTTCTCTTGCATAGACACTGTCTACTGGATCACCGTAGACGGTGTCTACTCGCCTCGCCGGGGAGGCGCCGGGCAGAATCGGGGCATGGACGAAGGCGGAGAGTCGGCCTGCTGGCTGGACCGGGTGTGCCCGGAGTGCGGACGGCTGCGGGACCGGCCGGGCCCGGGGCCGTGCGAGAACTGCGGCTTCGACGGCGACGAAGCGCCCGAGCGCGAGGGCGACGACGCACCCGAGGGCCGGGGCCGGCGCTGAGCGCCGCCGGTCCCGGCCGGGCGGGACCGCGACCGCGCGCTACTGCGGCGGCTGGTCGCGGAACTGTTCCTTCAGCTTGTCCTGGGCGGTATCCACCTGGCTGCTGTACTTGCCCTGGGTGCGCTCGTCGAAGGCGTCGCCCGCCTTGTCGATCCCCTTCTCGGCCTGGTCCTCGTGCCCTTTGAGCATCTGCTTGAGCTTATCCAGCATGGACATCTGTTCACCCTCCTGGATGAGACGCCCCCACCCCTCCAGGATCACCGCCGACGGCCGCCTCCGCACCTCGCGGCCGCGCGGCGGCCTTGGCAAGGCGGAGTCGTTCGGGTCCAATCGTGAGTCCACGGACCGTCGGAAGGAGCCGCCTTGCAGTCGCGCACCGCCCGTCCCACCCCCTCCGCCCGCACCCGCACCACCCGAGCCCGCCGTCGTGCGGGCGCCGCGTTGACCGTCACCGCGCTGGTCACCCCGGTGTTACTGGTCGGCGCCGGCAGCGCCCAGGCCGATCCGGACCCGGCCCGCCGGGGCGCCAGGCTGGCCGAGCGCCTGGTCGCGGCCAGCAGCGCCGACTCCGCGCACCGCACCCTGGCCGCACTGCAGCGCTTCGCCGACCGCAACGGCGGCACCAGAGCGGCCGGTTCGAAGGGCCACGACGAATCCGCCCGCTACGTCTACGAGCAGGCCCGGCGGGCCGGACTCCTCGTCTCCCGGCAGGAGTTCGAGTACACCTTCTTCGAGGCCCGCTCGGAACACCTCCAAGTCCTCTCCCCGCAGGCCGAGTCGGTGCCGGTGTCCGCCATGACGTACTCGGTGAGCGGCCCGGAGGCGGGCCTGACCGCCGAGTTGGGCGTCGCCCCGGTCGGCGCGGCCACCGGCTGCACGGCCGCCGACTACCCGGCCGGCTCGATGACCGGCCGGATCGCGCTGATCCGGCGCGGCGGCTGCCCCTTCGCCGACAAGCAGGCGGCCGCGGCGACCGCCGGCGCCGTCGGGGCGCTGATCTACAACAACACCGACGGCGCCCTCAGCGGCACCCTGGGCGAGCCCACCGCCGGGCGGATCCCCACCGGCGGGATCGCCAGGGCGGACGGCGAGGCGCTGGCCGCGAAGGCCGCCGCCGGGCCGGTGCGGGTCACCCTCGACCTGAAGACCGTCATGGAGCCGCGCAAGACCTGGAACGTCATCGCCGAGACCCGCGGCGGGGACCCGGCGAACACCGTGATGATCGGCGCCCACCTGGACTCCGTCCCGGCCGGCCCCGGCATCAACGACAACGGCTCCGGCACGGCGGGCATCCTGGAGGTCGCCCGGAACCTCGGGGTCCGCCCGGTCAAGAACAAGGTCAGGTTCGCCTGGTGGTCCGCCGAGGAGTTCGGCCTCAAGGGCTCCGAGGCGTACGTGAAGTCGCTCTCCGACGCGGATCGGCAGCGGATCCGGCTCTACCTCAACTTCGACATGATCGCATCCCCCAACTACGCGCAGTTCGTCTACAACGGCTCCGGCAGCGCGGGCGGCCCCGCAGGTCCGGAGGGCTCGGCCCAGATCGAACGGGACCTGAACGCGTACCTGGACGGCCGGGGGCTGGCGCACGAACCGACCGCCTTCGACGGCCGCTCCGACTACGGACCGTTCATCGACGCGGGCATCCCGGCCGGTGGCACCGACACCGGCGCCGAGGTGATCAAGTCCCCCGAGCAGCAGGCCCGTTATGGCGGCACGGCGGGCGCCGCCTTCGACTCCTGCTACCACAAGGCCTGCGACGACCTGGACAACCTCGACCCCGGCGTGTTCGACGCCAACATCGACGTGATCGCCCACGCCGTCGGCACCTACGCCTGGGACCTCTCCTCGCTGCGACGGCCGGCGGCGGACGCGCCCGCGGCCCGGCGCCCGGCCGGTCAGCCGGCCGCCGGAACGGGTATGAGCACCCCGGGTCGTGCCGGATCGGGCAGTGCCGGCACGAGCGGCGCCGCAGGTCGTGAGGTGACGGCCTGACGCCCGGGTGGGCCCGCTGCCGTCCTCGGGCGGCGGGCCCACCCGCCCGCCGTGCGCGTTCCGTCCATTCGAACCCTCCCTCCGTCATCGCCCCTGGTGGAGCCGGGTACGGGCCACCGTAACGGGCCCCACTGACAATTCGGCCCGGGCCCGGTACGGTGCCGCCCGGGAGCGTGCCCGCCGGGACCCGGTGGGTGCGCCGAGCCCGGTCCTGACACCATGGGACCGAGATCACGACACAGGGACACCCCCGGAGGAGCCAGCAAGATGAGCACCCACTACGACGTCGTCGTCCTCGGCGCGGGCCCCGGCGGCTACACCGCCGCCGTCCGCTCGGCCCAGCTGGGTCTGAAGGTCGCGGTCATCGAGGCCAAGTACTGGGGCGGCGTCTGCCTCAACGTCGGCTGCATCCCCTCCAAGGCCCTGCTGCGCAACGCCGAGCTCGCCCACATCTTCACCAAGGAGGCCAAGACCTTCGGCATCAAGGTCGAGGGCACGGTGAGCTTCGACTTCGGCGAGGCCTTCAAGCGCAGCCGCTCGGTGGCCGACGGCCGGGTCAAGGGCGTCCACTACCTGATGAAGAAGAACGGCATCACCGAGTACGACGGCTGGGGCACCTTCGTCGACGACCACACCCTCCAGGTCGCGCTCAGCGGCGGCGGCTTCGACGTGGTCACCTTCGACCACTGCGTCATCGCCGCCGGTGCCACCACCCGTCTGCTGCCCGGCACCAGCCTGAGCGAGCGCGTGGTGACCTACGAGGAGCAGATCCTCACCGAGCAGCTGCCGGAGAGCATCATCATCGCGGGCGCCGGCGCGATCGGCGTCGAGTTCGCCTACGTGCTGCACAACTACGGCGTGAAGGTCACCATCGTCGAGTTCCTGGACCGGGTGGTGCCGCTGGAGGACGTCGAGGTCTCCACCGAACTCGCCAAGCAGTACCGCAAGCTGGGCATCGAGGTGCTCACCTCCACCCGGGTCGAGTCGATCGACGACAGCGACCCGAACGCCAAGGTCCGGGTCACCGTCACCAAGGACGGGCAGCAGCAGGTGCTGGAGGCCGACAAGGTGCTCCAGGCGATCGGCTTCGCGCCGCGGGTCAACGGCTACGGCCTGGAGAACACCGGGGTCAAGCTCACCGACCGCAACGCCATCGCGGTGGACGGCCGCGGCCGCACCAGCGTCGACCACATCTTCGCGATCGGCGACGTCACCGCCAAGCTGATGCTGGCGCACGCCGCCGAGACCATGGCCGTGATCGCCGCCGAGACCATCGGCGGGGCGGAGACCATGGAGGTCGACTTCGCCATGATCCCGCGCGCCACCTACTGCCAGCCGCAGATCGCCTCCTTCGGTTACACCGAGGCGCAGGCCCGCGAACTGGGCCACGACGTCAAGGTCGCCAAGTTCCCGTTCACCGCGAACGGCAAGGCGCACGGCCTCGGCCACCCGATCGGCTTCGTCAAGGTGATCAGCGACGCCAAGTACGGCGAGCTGCTCGGCGCCCACCTGATCGGCCCCGAGGTAACCGAGCTGCTGCCGGAGCTGACGCTGGCCCAGCAGTGGGACCTCACCGTCCACGAGGTGGCCCGCAACGTGCACGCCCACCCGACCCTGGGCGAGGCGGTCAAGGAGGCCATCCACGGCCTCGCCGGTCACATGATCAACATGTGACGACCCGCACGACCCGCACGACCCGACCGGGACGACCTGGACGACCGTGGCCCCGCCGGACGCTTGCCGCGTCGGCGGGGCCACGCATGGGCGGGGGCGCCCATGGGAGGAGGGACGGGCCTGCGGGGTCAGGTCCGTCCCCCCGGCTCAGGACCGGCTCGGGACCGGCTCAGGACCGGCCGGTGATCAGGCCGAGATGGCCGTCGAAGCGCCGGTAGAGTACCCGGCCCCGGCCGCCCGCGGGGTGGGCGAAGAACAGGAACGGCAGCTCGGCCCGCTCCAGCCGCTCGACCGCCTGCGGCTCGGTGAGCAGCGGAGCGCCGTGCGGGCTGAGCGTGATCGGCGCCGTCCGGCGGCCGAACGGCCCGGCGGGCCTGGTCCGGGCCAACCGGTAGCCGGTCGGGCCGACCCGGAAGACCACGGCGTCGGTCTCGGTCGCCGGGTCGGTGAAGAGGTGGATGTCGTAGTCCATCGCGTCCATCGTCCGGGCCGCCGCCTCGGGCATGCACCACACCAGCGAGGGCTCCTTGCGGCGGACGATCCGACGCCCTCCGGCGGGCGCCGCCGGGGGAGCCGGCGGCTGCGCCGCGGCCCACGGGCGGGGCGCCCAGGCACCGCTGACGGCCCGGATCCGGCCGAGCAGGCAGTCGGCCAGCAGGTCGAGCGGGTCGCCCGGTCCGGCCGCCGAGCGCTGCACCCGGATCCGCCGCCCGTCCACCTCGGCGTTCACCTGTGCCAGCACCCCGCCGGCCACCGCGGCCAGCCGGATCCGCACCGCCTCCACCAGGGTGCCGGCCGCGCCGGCGACCGCCGCGACGGCGGCGATCCGCCCCCGCGCCTCGGCCCACGCCGGACTCTCCTCGAACGTCCCCACCGTGCCCAACCCGCCCATCGCCCAGGCCCTTTCGCCGTCTCCCGCCGCGTCCCTCCGGCGCGACCGGCGACCAGGATCCCGGCCGGCCCGGGGGCGCGGCCAGGGCCCAACGGCCCCACCGCCCCGGGCCGGTCGGCTCCGGTTCGTCCGGGGTGCGGGACCGGGGCTCAGTGCAGCCGGGCGCGCAGCCAGTCCTTGACCTCCGGGGTGACCTCGTCGGTGAGGTCGGCGAACTCCTGGTGCTTGATCAGGAACTTGGCCACGTAGGGGCAGACCGGCACGATCCGCAGCCCGGCGGCCCGGACGTCCGTCAGCGCCTCCTGGACCAGCTGCCCGGCCAGCCCGCGTCCGGCGAACGCCTCCTCGACCAGGGTGTGGTAGAAGACGCGCTGCCCGTCGCGGTCCAAGTACTCGGTGAACCCGGCGAGTTCGCCGTCGACCAGGATCTCGTAGCGGTGCCGGTCGTCCGACCGCTCGACGACGGTGGTGCCGGGAGTGCTCATCGCGGAGGCCTTTCGTTCGTGGGGCCCGTACGGGCTCGGTGCGGGCCCAGGGTAGCCCGGGGCCGGAACGGCCGAGCGGCCCGGCCCGGCTGGGCCGAACGGGCACGGGGTGCGGGGCACGGACCCGATCGGAGGCTCGCGGCCGGCCGTGGCCCCTAACCTTGGCCGGACGCCCCGCCCCCTCGGCGCGCGGGGACGGGCGGGACGTCGGTGGAACACCGGAGGAGCGGAGGGGCCGTTGCGGGTGCGTACCGCGGAGGCGAGCGGGCGGTCGTGGCCGTGGTCGGGGCCGGGCGGCCAGTTGCCGGTGCTGGTCCGGTACGGCCACCGGTCCTGGCTGATCCCGATGGCGCTGCTGGTGGCGGTGGTGGTCGTGGACGCGGTCACGCCCGAGTGGTTCGCCTCCGCCAGCTGGCTGGCCCTGGTGCCGGTGGTCGCCGCCGGGCTGTGCGGCCCGGTCACCACCGTGGTGTTCGCCTGCCTCTCGATCGCCTGCTACCCGGCGCTGGGCGTCTTCTGGACCAAGTCCCACGGGACGGAGGACTTCCTGCTGGTGGTGGCCGGCTGCGCGCTCGCGCTGCCGCTCAGCGTCTTCCGCGCCCAGGCCGCCGTCTACGTCCGGCACCTCCAGGGCGCCGCCGAGACCACCCGGCAGGTGGTGCTGCGTCCGGTGCCCCCGGACTGGGGCGGGGTCGACACGGCGGCCCGCTACCTGGCGGCGGACGTCGAGGCCCGGGTGGGCGGTGACTTCTACGACGTGGTGGCCAGCCCGTTCGGGGCGCGGGTCATCCTCGGGGACGTCCAGGGGAAGGGGCTGCCGGCCGTCTCCACGGCGGCGGCCCTGGTCGGCTGCTTCCGGGAGGCCGCCTTCCGGGAGCCGGACCTGGGCACCGTCGCCGCCTGGCTGGAGGAGCGGGTGCTCCGGCAGAACCAGCTCGCCGCCCGGCTGGGCGAGCAGGACGAGCGGTACGCCACCGCGGTGGTGGTCTGGTTCCCGGCGGTCGCCCCGGAGGAGATCGTGGTGGTCAACTTCGGCCACGACAGTCCGTACGTCGTGGGTCCGGACGGGGTCCGTCAGCTGCCGCCGGGCGACGGCGCGCCGCTCGGCCTCGCCCAGCTGGCCGGCGGGCTGCCGCCGGTCCGGCGGCTGCGGCTGGGCGCGGACGAGACGGTGCTGCTGGTCACCGACGGGGTGACCGAGGCCCGGGACCGCCAGGGCGTCTTCTTCGACCTGCGGGCCCACCTGGAGGGGCTGGCCGGCGAGCCCGGGGCCGGTCGGCCCGAGCACCTGGTGGCGGCCGTCGCGGCCGGCGTCGTCCGGCACACCGGCGGCCGGCGGACGGACGACACCGCGCTGCTCGCCGTCCGGCACGGCAGGGGCGCGGCCGCCGACTGGACCGGCATCGGGACGGCCTCGGGCTGAACCGGCGTCCGGCCGGTACCGGTGCCCCCGGTCAGGCCCGCAGCCGGGCCACCGCGAGCGAGGGGCGCGGTATCCGGCTGATCACCGAGCCGATCAGGGTGCCGATCGACACCCCGAACACCGCCGACACGGCGGCCAGCACCGACTGGGCCCCGTTGCCGACCTCGATCTGCGCGGTGTTCAGCAGCCCGAAGGAGCCCGGGACCACGATCCAGAACGCCGGGAGGTAGAGCACCTGCCAGAGCGGCCCGCCCGGCAGCCAGTGCACCACGGTGGCCGCGACCGCGGCGCTGACCGCACCGGCCAGGCCGCCGATCGCCGCGCCGTGCACCGAGCCCACCGCGACCTGGACGGTCACGCTGACCGCGATCACCACGAGGATCCACGGGATGGCGGCCGGCGGGGTGCTGACGTTCACCACCAGGCCGGCCGTCGCGACCGCCAGCCCCAGCCCGATCACCCACCAACTCGGCTTGGCGACCTGGACGTTGGCGAGGGCCGAGGCGGGCATGCCGATCGCGGTGGCGGCCGCGGCGACCCCGGCGAGGAAGAGTGCCAGCTGCACCGTGCCGGACACCAGCCGGGCCGTCCCGGCGCTGGCGGCACCGGCCGCGACCTCGGACAGGCCGGTGACCAGCAGCCCGCCCGGCAGCAGGATCGCCAGGGTGGCCACGATGGTGCGCAGCGGCCCGTCCAGCAGCCCGGCCCGGGCGAGCGAGAGGACGAGCAGGGCGACCAGGAACCCGGCGGTGACCGGCAGCAGCGGCCGCAGTCGAGGCAGTCGGCGGGCCAGCATGGTCAGCCCGATCACGATCAGCGAGCCGGCCGCGGCGGCCAGGACGTTCGCGGTCACCGGCTGGAGGAAGATGCAGACCCCGACCCCGACCGGCAGCGCCCCCAGGTCGGCGACCCAGGTGGGCCAGCGGGCCGGGGCCCGGCGGATCCGGTCCAGCTCGGCCAGCGCCTGCCGCCGGTCGAGCCGGCCCGCGCGCAGCCGGTGCACCAGATCGAGGACGTCGGCGGTCTGCTCGAACCGCAGCGCGGTGGCGACCGGCTGGAACCGGGTGGCGTCGTCGGCGGTCAGGGTGACGAACAGCCCGTTGGTGAGGGCGGCCACCCGTACGTCGGGAGCCCCCATCGCCCGTCCCAGCCCGTGGAGCTCCTCCTCGACGTCGTGGACGGGAAGGCCGCCGCCGAGGAGGGCTTCGCCCAGTTCGAGCAGCAGGCGGCGGAGCGGGTCCGGTGGGGCCTCGATGCCCCGGACCGATGGAGACTTGCTAGACATGGCAGGTATCGTCCCATCCCGCCCTGGTCGGTCCGACTCTGCCCCGGTCTGAGCGCGATCGCGGGGCGGAGCGGGCGGCGGAGCGGGGACCAGGGCCGGGACCGGGGTCGGGGCCGGACGGGTCAGTTCACGGTGACCGCCGGGCTGCCGGCCTGGCCGGTGTCCGTGACCGGGCCGTACGCGGCGGAGAAGTAGCCGTCGGCGGGGCAGAGGCCGTCGCCGCCGCTCTTGGCGAAGTGCTCGTTACCGAAGGTCAGGCTGTTGCCGCCGTTGTCGGCGGTGCCGGTGAAGGCGCCGCTGAGCTGGTAGGTGCAGGTGATGGTGCCGAACCAGCTGTTGAGGACGGCGGTGGCCTGGATCTGGCCGGCGCTGCCGCCGGTGAGGGTGACCGGCAGGCCGGCGCCGTCGTCGACGGTGAGGCCGTAGGGGAGGGTGTCGACGCTCAGGCTCTGCACCGAGGTGACGCCGGTGACGTTGGCGGTGCAGGAGTCGAAGGTGAGCCCGGTGAGGGACTCGGTGGCGGTGCCGGGGGCGGTCGGGTTGGTCAGCACGGTGGAGTTGAGCTGGGAGGTGGCGCAGGTGACACCGGTGGTGCTGGTCGCGGTGGAGTAGAAGGTGGCGCTGGCACCGGCGGTGAGCGGCGCGGCGAGGGCGTCACCCACGGCGACGGCGGCGCCGCCCGCGGTCAGCACCGGTCCGGTGGCGTCGGTCGGGGCGGCGGAGGCGGGGGCCGCCGCGACCAGGGCGAGTGCGGCGAGCGCGGCGAGGGCGGCCGGGGCGGTGCGGTGGGGGAATGCGCGCATGGGAAAGCCTCTTCCTCGGTGAGGGGGCGAGAAGACGAACTTTCACTGCTCCCGGGAGGCGGGGAACGGGGAGCTGACTACGTTCTAGGACCGTGTCGGTGCGCCGTCAAGGCGCTGCGGTCAACTTGCTGACTTTTCGTCAACAACACTTGGACGCAACGCCCCGGCCACCGACGACATGACAGCGATCTGCCGGTGAGCTGTGGGTGAGCTGTGGGTGTCCTGACCGTGGCGGACGAAAGACTTCGTGCCGTCCGACCGGATGACTCCGCCGAAACCCTCGGAGGCAGCCGGGCCCTGCGACCCACGAGCGAGCGCCGCCCATGCCCCGACCCCGCCTCACCACCCCCCTCCGCGCCGCGGCCGCCACGGCCGCCGGCCTGCTGCTGGCCGGCCTCACCCCGGCCGCGGCCTCGGCCGCCCCACCCGCCCCACCCGTACCGGCCCTGACCTGGAGCAAGCCCTGCGCGCCCGGCTTCCAGTGCGACACCGCGCAGGTGCCGCTGGACTACCGGGACCCGCACGGCCGCACCGTCGACCTGGCGCTGATCCGCCGCCCCGCCGACGACCAGGCGCACCGGATCGGCACGCTGTTCTACAACCCGGGCGGTCCGGGGATCCCCGGCACCACGGCACTGCCCGCCGCGGCCATGCTGCTCCCCGCGCAGCTGCGCCGGCGCTTCGACCTGGTGGGCTTCGACCCGCGCGGCATCGGCGCCTCCACCACGCTGAACTGCTTCCCCGACCGGACGGGCGACCAGGACGGCCAGGAGGCCGGCGAACAGGCCCTGCTCGGCGGCCTCCCGGCGGGCTACCCGATCGGAGCGGCGCAGCAGTCCCAGTGGGCCGACGCCTACGCGCGGCTGGGCCGGCAGTGCGCCGAGAACGACCGCACCGGCCTGCTCGCCCACCTGTCCACCGCGGACGTCGCCCGAGACCTGGACCTGCTGCGCCAGGCCGTCGGCGACCGCCGGCTGAGCTACCTCGGCACCTCGTACGGGACGTACCTGGGCGCCACCTACGCCAACCTCTTCCCCGGCCGGGTGCGCGCCATGATCCTGGACAGCGCCGTCGACCCGGTCGCCTGGTCCACCGGCCGCACCCCGGCGGACGCCGCCCTGCCGCCCTTCCTGCGCGCCGGCAGCGACCTCGCCTCGGCCCGCTCCCTCGACACCTTCCTGGACCGCTGCGGCGCCGCCGCCCCGGCCGGCTGCGCCTTCTCGGCGGGCAGCCCGGAGGCGACCCGGGCCAGGTACGCCGCGCTGATGGACCGGCTGGAGCGCGGCCCGATCACCGTCGGCACCGGACCGCAGGCCGTCACGTACGACGAGGCCGCCGCCGTCACCACCGTCTCCCAACTGCTGTACGGCGCCCAGCCGGTGGCGACGTTCGGCACCCCCGGCTGGGCCGGCCTGGGCGGCTGGCTGCAGAGCCTGTGGACCGCGCCGGACACCCCGGCGGCGCCGCTGCCGACCGGAGCGCCGGCGCACCAGACCCAGGTCCTCGGCACGCTGTGCGCCGACACCGTCAACCCGCCCGCGGGCGCCGACCGTTCGGCATTCGCCGACCTGGCCCGGGACCGCTCCGGCGAGCTCGGCCCGTCCTGGGTCTGGCCGACCCAGCGCTGCGCCGACTGGCCGGCCGAGGCCGCCCGGGACCGCTACGACGGCCCCTGGGACCGCCGCACCGCCGCACCCGTCCTGGTCGTCGCCAACACCGGCGACCCGGTCTGGCCCTACGAGGGCTCGCGGGCGCTGGCCGACACCCTGGCCCGGGGCCGGCTGCTGACCGTCGACGGCGACGGACACACCGTGCTCGGCAACCCGAGCGCCTGCGCGGCCGGTTACGAGGAGCGCTACCTGGTGGACGGCGCGCTGCCGCCGCGCGGTCAGGTCTGCGCGCCGGACCGGCGGCCGTTCCAGTAGCCGCCCCGGCGCCGGAGCGATCCGTCGTCAGGCGACGAGGTCAGTCCGCGTGCCGGGCGGCGGCCGGCAGCGGCTCGACCCCGACGATCCGGCGGATCCGGGTGGGCTCGACGAACACGGTGACCCGCCGCTCGCCGGGGATGCGCCAGCCGTACCGCTCGACCCCGAGGTACTTCCGGGCGAGGCGGTCCATGTGCCGGTCGGCCGCCTCGCCGGTCACGAACTCGACTGCCCGACCGTGGAGTTGGATCCGGTCGTACGGGTCGGCCGGGGCGGCGCCGGACAGGCAGACACGGGGGTCGCGGCGCAGATTGCGCTCCTTGACCCGGCCGATCGAGGTGTTGAAGAACACCCGGTCGCCCTCCAACCCGAGCCACATGGGGGTGACGTGCGGGGCGCCGTCCGCCCCGGTGGTCGCCACGAACCAGATCCGCGGCTCCTCCGCGACCCGCGCCCGGAGCTCCTCCGTCCAACCGTTCATCGGCCACCTCTCGCCTCGACGCCCGCACCGGTGCCCGGCAGAGTACGCCGCACCGGTCGGCCGGCAGTCCCGACACGAGCGGCTCAGACCCACCAGCGGACGAAGGTGACGACGCCTGGCACGGTGAAGCCCGCCTGCCGGCACCACACGGACCGCGCCAGCCGATCGCCGCCACCCGGTCGAGGGGATCGCCGTACCGGGCCTCGAAGGCCGCCGTCTCGGCCGGATCCCGCTCCTCGTCGAGGTAGCCCCAGCGGCCCGCCTCGGTCGGCTCGCCGTACCGCCGGTAGACCTAGGCGAGCCGTCGCCGGACCGTCAGGTCGGCCGGGTAGGAGACCGCCAGGCCGCGCAGACGCTGCCGGGCCAGGGGTATCCGGCCGGCCCGGAGGTCGGTTTCCCACTCGACCCGGCTTCTTGCGAAGATCCCTGGCATGACCCGAATGTTCGCGGCTGGTTCTGACATCGACGACCCCTTCGCCGAGCTCGGCGACCCCTGCCTGGCCGTCACGGACAAGCGGCGGGGCCTGGTCGCCGTGGCCGGCGCGCGGGAGCACGGCGAGGCCAGGACGGTCGGGCTCTTCCACGTCACCGACCGGGCCCGGCGCCGTTGGCTGCTGGACTCGCCGTACCCCGTGAACGCGATGGCCTTCCATCCGTCCCGCCCCCTGCTGGCCGTGGGGACGGGGGAGTACGACGGCGGCTACCACTTCGAGGGGGAGCTCCTGCTCGTCGATCTGGAGGACGGTACCGTCCGGTCGCTCCTCGACGGCGCCTTCGGCCGTCAGGTGCTCGGCCTGGAGTGGCTGGACGACCAAGAGCTCCGCGTCCTCCTGGCGCCGCACGACGACTACAAGGACGATCTGGCCCATGCGGAAGGGCACATCGCGGTGCTGCGCCGCACCGACTGGACCGTCGCCGGCGCCGGGCCGGTCACCGGCCCCGAGCTGACGGGCCCCCGTGTGCCGATGCCCCGCCCGGACCAGCGCGAGGCCGCCCGTCGGACCGTCGCCCGGCTGAGCGTGCCGCCGACCCGCCGTCACCACACCGGCCCGGGGTAGGGCGACCCCCGCTTCCTTAGCGGAACGTAAGTTCTGGGCGGCACTCCTTGTCGTCGCTCGGCGGGCGGCGGCACGCTCTGGGCACCCGCCCGCCGAGCACGAGCCCCCCCGGAGCCGCCATGTCCCCGTCCCCCCGGCCCGAAGCCGCCACCCAGCCGCCGCCCGGGGAGGAGCGCGCCCGACGGCGGCTCGCCCTGGTCGGCGGATCGCTGGGCAACCTGGTGGAGTGGTACGACTGGTTCGTCTACGCCAGCTTCGCGGTCTACTTCGCCGATGACTTCTTCCCCGGCAGCAACTCCACCGCGAAGCTGATGAACACCGCCGGCATCTTCGCCGTCGGCTTCCTGATGCGCCCGGTCGGCGGCTGGCTGCTCGGCCGGGCCGCCGACCGGCACGGCCGCAAGAGCGCCCTCACCCTGACCGTCACCATGATGTCCGCGGCCGCCGTGCTGATCGCCGTCGCCCCGACCTACGCCGCGAGCGGCTACCTGGGCGCCGTCGTCCTGCTGCTCGCCCGGCTGCTCCAGGGCCTGAGCATCGGCGGCGAGTACGCGGCCAGCGCCACCTACCTCACCGAGGCCTCCGCGCCGAACCGGCGCGGCTTCGGCTCCTCCTTCCAGTACGTGTCGATGACCGTCGGCCAACTCCTCGGCCTGGGCATCCTGATCGTCCTCCAGCACACTCTCAGCAACGCCCAACTGCACTCCTGGGGTTGGAGGTTGCCCTTCCTGCTCGGCGCCGTGCTGGCCGTCGTGGTGCGCTGGTTGCGCCGCCGGCTGCCGGAGACCGAGGCGTTCACCGCCGACCGGGACACCCCGGCGAGCGCCCAGGGCACCCTGCGCGGCCTGTGGGAGCACCGGCGCCAGGGCGCCCTGGTGATGGCCCTCACCCTCGGCGGCACCGTCGCGTACTACACGTACACCACGTACCTGACCAAGTACCTGATCGGCAGCGCGGGCCTGAACAAGAACACCGCCACCCTGGTCAGCTTCACCGCGCTCGCCGTCTTCGCCGCGATCCAGCCGCTGGCCGGACTGCTCTCCGACCGGATCGGCCGCCGCCCGCTGCTGATCACCTTCGCGCTCGGCTGCACCGTCGGCACCTACCCGCTGATGAGCGCGCTCGGCTCGGCCTCCGGCTACTGGTCCGCGCTCGGGCTCTCGCTGGTCGCGCTGCTCATCGTCACCGGCTACACCTCGATCAACGCGGCCGTGAAGGCCGAACTGTTCCCCACCCGGATCCGCGCCCTCGGCGTCGCCCTCCCGTACGCCGTCGCCAACGCGCTGTTCGGCGGCACCGCCGAGTACATCGCGCTCTGGTTCAAGAACGCCGGGCACGAATCCGGCTTCTTCTGGTACGTCTCCGGCTGCGCCCTGGTGTCGCTGGTCGTCTACGTCCTGATGCCGGACACCCGGCACGCCGTGCTCAGCCCGGCCGAGACCCCGGCGGCGCCCGCCCCGGCCGGGACCGTACGGTAGTCCCCTCATCACCGGGGAGGGTTCCGTGCACATGCTGCTGGTCGAGGACGACGACCGGATGGCCCAGGCCCTCGCCACCGCGCTCGCCCGGCGCGGCCACACCGTGCGCCGGGTGGTGCGCGCCGCGGAGGCGCTGCGGCACGCCCGGGAGGCCGAGTTCGTGCTGCTCGACCTCGGGCTGCCCGACCTGGACGGCCTGGAACTGCTGCGCAAGCTCCGGACGGTGTGCGACCTGCCGCTGATCGTGGTCACCGCGCGCGGCGAGGAACGGGACGTGCTCCAGGGGCTGCGGGCCGGCGCCGACGACTACGTGGTCAAGCCGTTCCGGATGGCCGAACTGATCGCCCGGATCGACACCGTGCGCCGCCGCACCCGGCGCACCGCCGCTCCGGAACCGCTCGGCCCGGAGCGGCGGGTGCGCACCGGCGACGTCGAGATCGACCCGGCCGCACGCACGGTGACCGTCGACGGAACCGAGATCCGGCTCACCCGCCGGGAGTTCGACGTCCTCGCCCTGCTCGCCGCCCAGCCCGGCGACGTCCGCTCGCGCGAGGAGATCCTCGACCGGATCTGGGGCGACGCCTTCCTCGCCTCCTCCCGCTCGCTGGACGTCCACGTGGCCGGCATCCGGGCCAAGACCGGCCGGGCCGCCCTGGTCCGCACCGTCCGCGGCTACGGCTACCGACTCGGCACCCCGGACGGCCCGGACGGCGCGAACGGTCCGGACGGCGCGAACCCCCTGAACGGCGCGAACGGTCCGGACGGCCGGTGAGACGCCGTCTGCTGGCCGTGCTCACCGCGCTGATCGGCGCCGCCGTCCTGCTGCTGGCCCTGCCGCTGGCCGACTCCTACGCCCGCGGCCGCACCGAGCACCTGCTGCTGCAGCGCCGCGCCGACGGCGTGCGGTTCGCCGAACTCGCCGACCGGATCCGCACCGACGCCGACCGCCGCGAGCTCGACGCCGAACTCACCCGCTACGCCCAGCTCTACGGCGCCGCGGTGACCGTGGTCGACACCGCCGGGAACACCGTCGGCCGGGCCGGGCCCGCCCCGACCGGCCCGGCCGCGCGACAGGCCGAGGACCGCGCTCTCACCGGCCGCTCCACCGAGGCGCTGCCCACCGTGCTGCCCTGGGGGCCGGACACCGTGGTGCTGGCCGAACCGGTCGGCCAGGACGAACGGGTCGGCGGCGCCGTGCTGGTGACCGTCCCCACCGGCGCCGCGCGGCACGACGTGCTGGTCCGCTGGGCGCTGATCGCGGCCGGTGCGGTCACCGCCTTCGGCGCCGCCGCGCTGGTCGCCGCCGGGCTCGCCCGCTGGCTGCTGCGGCCGGTCCACGAACTCGACCGCGCGGTGGCCACGGTGGCCGAAGGCCGGTTCGAGCTGCGGGTCGCCGCCGACACCGGGCCGCCCGAACTGCGGCGGCTGCGAGGGCACTTCGACGGCATGGCGCAGGCCGTCGCGGAATCGCTGCGCCGCCAGCGGGACTTCGTCGCGGACGCCTCGCACCAGCTGCGCAACCCGCTGGCAGCCCTGGTGCTGCAACTGGAGAACGCCGAGCCGCACGTCGGGCCCGGCCCCGGGCGGCAGGCGCACGCGCTGGCCCTGGACGAGGCCGACCGGCTGGGCGAACTGCTGGACGGCCTGCTGGTGTTGGCCCGGCTGGAGGCGGCCGCGGCGCCGGTGGCGGAGCAGGACGTCACCGCGGCGGTGGCCGGGCGGGTCGCCGCCTGGGCGCCGGTGTTCGAGGCGGGCGGGCTGGAGTTGACGGCCGAGCTCGCGCCAGGACTGCGGGCGCTCGGGCTCCCGGACGCGGCCGGGCGGATCCTGGACGCGCTGCTGGACAACGCCGGCAAGTTCGTCCCGGCGGGGGAGCGGGTCCGGGTGGTGGCCGTCGCCCCGCCCGAGGGGGGTGCGGCGGTCCGGGTGACGGACTCCGGGCCGGGTGTCCCGGCGGAGCAACTCCCGCTGCTGCTGCGGCGGTTCACCCGCTCGCCGGAGCACCAGAACGTCCCCGGCACCGGACTCGGGCTGGCCATCGCGGACGAACTCGCCCGCGCCAGCGGTGGATCGCTCACCGTCGCACCGGCCCGGCCGCACGGGCTGACCGTCGAGTTCCGGTTGCCCGGGGTGTGAGCCGGCTCGGCCGTTCGGCCCGATCGTCGTCCGGCGTGGGGTGGGAGTCAGGCCGGCGGGCAGGGGAGCCAGGCGGCGGTGAGGTCCGCGGCGGTGATCCGCACCGTGCCGCCGATGTGGCCGAGTTCATGGGTGCACCCGTGCGGGTGCGGCAGGACTTCGTCGAGCTGCAGCGGGCCGAGGCGCTCCCGCAGCCCGTCCGGGGCGGACGAGTCGGTCGGCGGTGCGGCCTCGATCAGCAGGGCGGTGACGCCGGTGTACCGGATCACCAACTGCTCGGGCGCCACGTCGTTGAAGGAGCAGCGGAGGACGACCGCGTCCTCCGTCGCCACCAGCGACGCCAGCTTGAGGTCCTTGACGCACCGTTCGGAGGCGAAGTCGTAGTGCGCCGGGTCGGTGGCGAACGCCTCGGCCCCCGACGGCAGTTCGGGCCGGAGGGCGGGCAGTCGCGCCAGGTACGGGCGAGGATCGAGCGCGAAGCCCGTGGCCGTCCGCTCGATCCTCACCAGCTGCATGTCAGCAATCCGTCCCCTGCGTCAGTCCCGGGCGCTTCCAGTCGTCGCCCTTGATGGTATCGCCCGGCTTGATCACCCCGGCCCGGCGCATCCAGTCGACGGAGTACCCCTTGAGCACGGACTCCAGCTGCGGCGGCGGGTTCCGGGGCACGTTCAGTCCGTGCTTGGGGAACCAGCCGGCCGGGCCGTAGAGGCCGTACTCCTTGCCCTTGTAGTAGACGTGGATCTCGAAGCTCGCCCGGCCGGTCGCGGAGGTGAACTGGTCGACGCGGCCGGTGTAGCCGCCGAAGAACGTGAGCGGGTCCTTGTCGCCCGCCGGGACGACCTGCGGCGCGTCGGCGGCACCGGGCCGCGCCTGCCCGGCGGGGGTCGGTGCCCAGCGTGCGGGAGTCACCCGGGTGCCGGTCGCGCGGCCGTCGCCGAGGGCGGCGGGGCAGGGGGCGGAGCTCGCTGGCGGGGGCGGGTTCTGCTTCGCGGTGTCCTGCTCGGCCTGCTCGGCCTGGACCGCCTTGTCGACCTCGGCCTGGACCTGGGCGCGGGCCTCGATCTGGACGGAGGCCTCGTTGTTCAGGGTGTACGGGATCCGGACGCTGTGGCCGGTGGCCTTCGCCTCGGCGTCGGCCTCCGCCTGCTTCTGCGCCTTGATCTGCTGGACGACCGGGGCGATGCCGGGGTCGACGCAGCTGAGCGTCCCGCTGCCGTTGATCGGCAGGGCGGCGGTCTGGGTGCAGTTGCCGGCCGCTTGGCCGTTGACGGTGAGGGTGGCGGTCATCGTCGCCGTCACCGTGCCGGACAGGTTGGCCGGGCGCCGGCTGGTGGTGGAGCTGCTCACGTTCTCGGTGACCGTGCAACTCGCCTCGGAGCACTGGAGGTTGCCGGTCTGGTTGAAGTCGAAGCTGATGCCGACGTCGACCGCCTGGGCGAGCTGCTTGGTCTGGTCGATGAGGTCGCTGTACAGCTGCCCGACGTCGGACGGGGACATCGGGGAGAAGCTGTGCTGTCCCGAGGAGTCCGCGGCGGGCACCGCGCCGGTGAGCGTACGGTCCGACCAGTCGGCGGGCGCGACGGAGGGCGACCCGCTGCCCGTACCGGGGTCGCCGCCCGGGGTGCCCCCGGTCGAGGCGCCCCCGCCCGGCGTGGGCGTGAACCGCAGCACCCGGTACGGCGCTCCGGCCGAGACGTCCAACACGCCCCCGGGCGTGGTGACTTCCAGGGCGGTGACGCCGTCGACCGTGCTGGTCGGCGCGCCGGGGAGGGGGAAGGCGGTGGTCGCGGCCAGGTCCTGCCAGAGCGATCGGGCCAGCTCCGGCGGGGCGCTCAGGTCCTGCGGGAGCAGTGCCGTGAGCCGGTCGTCGCCGGTGATCCAGCGGCCCTGGAGGGAGGTCGCGGAGGAGCCCTTGGACGAGCCGCCCAGCAGGCTCTGCGGTGGCTTGAGATAGGTCCGGTCGCCGACCTTCAGGATCGCCATCTGCTGTCCCGCGATGGTGATCGTCCCGAGCTGTTCGCCGCCGGCGGTCGCCTTGATGTCCCAACTCGTCGTGCCAGCGGCTTGGTTGCCCGCGTAGTGCACGACCGGCTGGTTGGCCAGGGCGGCGACCGCCTGGTAGAAGGGCACCTCGTTGAGCTCCGGCGGCTTCGCGGGCGAGGACGGCCAGAACACCACCGCCGCGGCCACGGCGCCGGCCAGGACGACGACGCCGGTGCCGATGGCCTTGCCCTTCCACTTCCGCGGCGGCCGCGGCTCAGCCGGACCGCCAGGACCGCCAGGACCGCCAGGAGCGCCGGGAGCGCCGGGCCAGGCCGGTGGCGGCGGACCGTAGGCCCCGGGTGGCCCGTACGTCTCGGGTGGTCCGTACGCCTCGGGCGGTCCGTACGCCCCGGGTGGCCCGTAGCCCCCGGGCGGGCCGTACCCCGTGGGCGGGCCCGGTGGCGGCGTGGGTGCGTACGGTGGCGGCGGGGGTATGTACGGCGCCGCGGGTGGCCGACCCGGTTGCTCCGGCGGTCCGGTGGGGTGCGTGAAGTCGCCGTTGTCCGTCACCTGTGGTCCCTCCCCTGAACGCCGGTCCCGGAGTTCCGGGCGGCCGTCGGCGGGCCGGGCCGCTCCCCCGCGGTCGACCGCCAGGAAGCAGGGTAGCCGGGGCCGTCGGCGGAATGGGCGGCTCCGTGTCAACGGTTCGTCATCGGTCGGGGCCGGTTCAGCCGTACACCGAGCGGTAGTAGGCCGCCGCCCCCGGGTGCAGCGGGACGGCGCCGGTGGAGACGGCGAACCGGGGTTCCAGCCGGGCGCCCGCCGTGACGGAGCGCAGCAGGGTCGCCCACTGGTCGAACAGGATCCCGAGCAGCCGTCGGACGGCGTCCTCGGGCACGGCGGGGCGGGCGGTCAGGTAGTTGCCGACGCCGAGGGTGGCGACCGGGTCGGGCAGGCCGTAGGCGCCGGCGGGCAGGGTGACCGCGGTGTAGACCGGGCCGTAGCGCTCCCGCAGCAGGGCGGCGACCGCGTCCAGGGGCACGAAGCGCAGGGGCAGTTCGCGGGCGAGCGCGGACACCGCGGGCGTCGGCACGCCGCCGGACCAGAACACCGCGTCCAACTCGCCGGAGCGCAGCGCCGCCAGGGACTCGGCCAGCCCGAGCGGATGCTGCCGGACGTCGATCCCGGCCTGCCGCAGCAGTCGGCCGGCCGTCACCTGGTTCCCGGAGCCCACCGCGCCGGTCGCCACCCGGCGGCCCGCCAGGTCGGCGAGTCGGCGCACCGGTCCGTCGGCGGGGGCGAGCAGGTGCAGGTAGTTGACGTACACCCGGGCCAGCGCGGTGAGGCCGATCGGGCGGTCGAAGGCGGCGTGGCCGAGCACCGCGTCCTCGGCCACGTCGGCGGTGGTCAGCGCGAGGTCCACCGAGCCGTCGGCGAGTTGCCGGAGGTTGTCCACGCTGGCCGAACTGCCGACCGGGGTGAGGGTCAGCCGACCGCTGTGCGCGACGGCCTCGGTGAAGGAGCGGCCGAAGGCGTTGTACGGTCCGCCCTCGGGCCCGGTGGCCAGCCGGAGCGTGCGCACCGGGTCGTCCCCGGCGGAGCAGCCGGCCGTGGACCCGACGGTCAGGGCCGCGCCCAGGGCGGCGCCCAGCAGGGTGCGGCGGCGCGGGGTGGCGGCGGTCATGGCAGGGAAGGGTAGCCGCCGGGGCGGGCCCGCCGGCACGGCGGCAGTGGAACGCGGACACCGCCGGGCCCCCGAAGGCGGGGCCCGGCGGTGCCGGTGGTGGGGCGTCGTCGCGTCAGGCGCGGGTGCCGCGCTTGCGGCGGGCGACGAACACCGCGCCGCCGCCGACCGCCAGCAGGGCGACGGCCGTGATCGCGATCGGCCCGGTGTTGGAGTTGGCACCGGTCTCGGCCAGCGGCGGGCCGGAGACGCTGCTGGTGGCCCCGGCGACGGCGGTGCTGCCGGTGCCGGTGCCGGTGGACGTGGTGGCCGTGCCGCCCGGGGTGGTGGAGGCGCCGCCGGTGGGCTGGCCGGTCGGGGTGTCGCCGCCGGCGGGCGCGCCGGTGGCCGGGTCCAGGATCAGGGTGGCCGACTGCGGGTTCTTGAAGTCGAACATGCCCTCGATGGAGCCGGCGTGCTCGTCGAAGGAGGTGTCGCCGATCCGGCCGGTCTTCCAGTTGTCCTCGACGAAGCGCAGGATCGAGGACTGGTCGGTCTGGGTGTGGTCGACGAAGTTGGCCTTGGCGTACGGCGAGGCGACCAGCAGCGGCAGGCGCGGGCCGTAGCCGCAGCGGTCGGCGTAACCGCCCCAGCCGGCGTCCTTGCCGCACTGGCCGGCGCCGCTCAGGCTGTCGTTGGCCTTGTCGGCGGAGCCGTTGACGGGCTCGGCGAACTTGTGGTCGTACCAGCCGTCCGAGTCGTCGTAGGCGATGACGACGGCGGTGGAGGCCCAGTCCTTGGACTTCTGCAGCTTGTTCAGGGTGTCGACGACGAAGTGCTGCTCGTCCAGCGGGTCGGAGTAACCCGCGTGCCCGTCCTGGTAGTTGGCGGCCTTGAGGTAGCTGACGGCGGGCAGGTCGCCGTGCTGCAGGGCGGCGTCGAAGTCGGTCAGGTCGTACTGGTGGTTGGCCTGGCCGTCGTGGCCGATCTCCGCCACGTCCTTGGGCGCCAGGTGCTTCGGGTTCGCCGTGGACTTGTAGTACTGGAACGGCTCGTGGTGCGGGTTGTAGTCGGTCTGCGAGGCGCCCACGATGTTGTTGTGCGCGGCGTCGCAGACGGCCTTGCCGTCCTTGGTGCCGGTCGGCTTGAAGCCGCCCTGGAACCAACCCCAGCTGACGCCCTTGGCGTTGAGCAGGTCGCCGACGTTCTTGCCGGTCATGACCAGCTGGTTGTGCGCGGAGCTGGAGCACTCGTCGTAGCCCGGGTCGGGGTCGTTGACGACGGTGCCGACGCCCTTGGCGTCCGGGGAGGCGACCACGTAGGCGTCGGTGGTCTGCGAGCCGTCCTTCGGGTTGACCGGGTAGCCGCCGTGGGTGTTGCCCGAGACCAGGTTGATCGCGCCGGGGGTGGAGGGCCCGTAGTTGGTGCCGAAGGAGTTGTCGCTCATCGCGAAGCGCTGGGCGTAGTTCCAGTAGCCGGTGACGGTGTTGCCGTCGTAGTAGTCCATCACCAGGCCGGGCGCGGTGTACATCGGGGCCTTGCAGCTCTCGATGTCGGTGTGCTCGACGAACTTGTCCATCTTGCCGCCGTCGAAGGCGAGCTGCTCGTCCTTGTAGGTGTGGTCCTGGTCGCAGGTCACGGCCTGGGACGGGGTCAGGCGCACCGGGTTGTTGCGGTTCGGGTTCTTGTGCAGCAGGTCGTCGCTGAGGCCGTCGACCTTCGGGGTGTCGGGCTTGGCGGTGAACTTCACCTTGTCGTCGGCGGTGTTGGCCGCGTTCGGGTAGGTGCCGAAGTAGTGGTCGAAGGAGACGTTCTCCTGGAAGATCACCACCAGGTGCTTGATCGGGGTGGCGGTCTGCGGGCCGTCGGCCGCGAAGGCCGCCGGGGCACCGCCGAAGGCGGCCAGCGAGGCCGCGCCGATCAGGCCGGCACCACGGCGGAGCCACCTGTTGCGGCTGGGAACTGCGTGCATGGTCGGTTCCTCGGACGTCATCGTCATACGTGTCAGAAGTTGGGGCCGTGACGCGCGTAGTGCGAGCGGCGCGGCGGCACGACGCTAGAGCGTAGCGGTGAACACGGTTGACGAGTACACGTGAATGTGAGGTTAATCGCGGGGATACGGAACCATGCGTCAGGGCTGCCGTTCGGCAGACAAGTCCGGTGAATGCCGCGCGAATCCGGCGATTGCCGGACACGATCCGAGGGTTTCAGGCCAGGAAGACCGCCTCCATCCCGGCCAGGATCGCGGTCAGCCCCTGCTCGAAGCCGTGCTCGAAGTCATCGAACATCACCCGGCCCGCCGCGGCGGCCAGCGGGTGTTCGGCGAGCCGCTCGGCCCGGGCCTCGACGTCGTAGCCGGCCTCGCCCCGGAACGGGTCGGGCCCCATCGCCTGTTCCTCGATGACGTAGCCGACGGTGTAGCTGTACGCGGTGTACCAGGCGCGGGCGGCGGCCTCCGGGGTGAAGCCGGCCTCGATCAGGATGCGCAGCGCGGCGTCCAGCCCCGGGGCGTAGGAGGTGTCGGTGAACCGGGAGCCGCTGTACACCCGGGCGCCGTCGCGGTGGCGCAGCAGCTCGGCGCGCAGTGCGCGCATGGTCCCGAGGTAGGCCTGCCGCCAGTCGCCGGCGGGCGGGGCGGCCGCGGCGTACATCCGGCGCATCATCTCGGTCGCCATCTCGTCGAGCAGCGCCTGCTTGTCCTTGAAGTGCCAGTACAGGGCGGGCGCCTTGACGTCCAGTTCGGCGGCGATCGCCCGCAGGGTCAGGCCGTCGAGGCCGACCTCGTCGAGGAGCGTCAGGGCGGTGTCGACGACCAGGGCGCGGTCCAGCTTGGGGGTTCTCTGCGGCGTCACGGTTGACAGTTTAACGCCGTTAAGTGCAAGCTGCGTGCACCGGCTACTTAACAACGTTAAGGGGGTTGTCGTGACCGATCACGACACGGAGGTCCACGAGGTCCGCACGGACGTCCTGATCGTCGGCGCCGGGCCCACCGGCCTCGCGCTGGCCGTCGACCTGGCCCGGCACGGCGTCGCCGCCCGACTCGTCGAACGCGGCGCGGAACTGTTCCCCGGCTCCCGCGGCAAGGGCCTCCAGCCGCGCACCCTGGAGGTGCTGGACGACCTCGGCGTGCTCGCGGAGATCCGCGCCACCGCTGGCCACTACCCGCCCAACCTGTTCTGGCAGGACGGCGAGCCGCACGGCGAACGCCGGATGTACGACCCGACCGAGCCCTCCGAGGCCGAGCCGTACGCCGAGACCCTGATGCTGCCCCAGTGGCGCACCCAGCAGGTGCTGTACGGGCGGCTGCGCGAACTCGGCGGAGAGGTCGCCTTCGGGCGCGAACTGGTCTCCCTCATCCAGGACGGGGACGGCGTGACCGCCGGGTTCGCGGACGGGGGGCGGATCCGGGCGCACTACGCCGTCGCCGCCGACGGCGGGCGCTCCACGGTGCGCCGGCTGCTCGGGATCGCGATGACGGGCGAGACCGTCGACCCGGCGCCGATGCTGGTCGCGGACGTCCGGGTCGAGGGGCTCGACCGCACCCACTGGCACGTGTTCCAGGCCGAGCAGGGCCTGCTGGCGCTCTGCCCGTTGGCCGGGACGGAGGAGTTCCAGTTGGTCGCGGGCTTCCCGACGGGCGAGGTCGTCGCCCCGACCCTGGACGGCATCCGCGCGCTGGTCGCCGAGCGCACCCACCTGACCGCCGACCAGGTCGCCGGAGTGCGCTGGACCTCCGAGTTCCGGCCGCGCGCGGCCCTCGCCGACCGCTTCCGGGAGGGCCGGGTGTTCCTCGCGGGCGACGCCGCCCACGTGCACTCCCCGGCGGGCGCCCAGGGCCTCAACACCAGTGTCCAGGACGCCTACAACCTGGGCTGGAAGCTGGCCGCGGTGCTGTCCGGCCGGGCGGCGGACGCACTGCTGGACAGCTACCAGGAGGAGCGGCGGGCCAACGCGGAGGCGATGCTGGCGCTGTCCACCGGGGTCCACCGCGGCGAGGTCCGCCGCGGCCGGGCCACCCAGCAACTCGGCCTCGGCTACCGGGAGTCCGCGCTCGCGGTGGAGACCCGGCCGGACCTCCCGGCGGACGCCCTGCGGGCCGGGGACCGCGCCCCGGACGGCCGCCGCGGCGGCACCCGGCTGTTCGACGCCTTCCGCGGCCCGCACTGGACGCTGCTGGCCGTCGGCGCCGGTGCCGAACGGGCCGAACTGCCCGAGCTGGGCGTCCCGGTGGTCCGCATCCCGCCCTACGGGGCGTACGGCACCGGGGTGTTCCTGATCCGTCCGGACGGCTACGTCGGCTGGGCCGGCGCGGACGCCGCGGGCCTGGCGGAGTACGCGGCCCGCCACGGGGCCGCGCGGGGCTGAAAGGCAGGGGCGGCGGCCGGCCGGAGCCAGTCGGCCGGAGTCAGCCGGCCGGAGCCGACCGGCCGCCGCCCGTCGGCTGCCGGCTCAGGCGTAGATCGCGATCCGGGGCTCGACCGTCCCCCGGGCGGGCCCGTGGAGCACGGTGAGCCGGTAGCTCTCGGTGAGGGTGTGGCCGGAGTGCAGCACCAGCTTGGCCGGGGTCAGCGAGGTGTAGAGCGTCCCGGTCTGGTTGCCGAGCGGCAGGGTGTGCCAGTGGCCGTCCGTCCCGAGCAGCTCCAGCCGGAAGTCCGACGGGCTGAGGTACGGACCCCGGTCGGGCGACTCCAGCAGGACCTGCGGGGCGATCGTCTGGTCCGTCCGGTTGTCGTTGCGGTACATGAAGGTGATCTCGTGCGGCGCCCGGTCGGTCGGCAGAGCGGATTCGGGCAGGTCCACGAAGCGCACCGGCGCGGCGGGGGCCCGGCCGGCCGTGGCGGCCGGGGGAGCGGAGGCCGGGGGAGCGGAGGCCGGGGGAGCGGAGGCCGCCCGCGCGGGCGCCGTGAGCGCCGCGGCGGGCAGGACGGCGAGGGTGGCGGCGGTCAGCACCAGCACCCGACGCGGGATCGTCCTGGTCGGCATGGCGCCTCCTTCGGTCGAGGGGCGGCTGGGGGCCGGCGGCCCGGCGGACGGTGTCCGCAGGGCCACGGACCGTGGCCGGCCGGGCGGTTCGTACTCCACCACCTTGCACGTGCCCGGCGGATGGCGCATCCGCCGGGCACGTCGCCGCTGTTCCGAAGGGGATCGCCGGAGCTGCGGGGGGGGGGATTACTTGGCGCCGAAGGCCTTCTCGATGTCCTCGACGACCTTCTCCGCCGCGATCGGGCCGGAGCTGCTGCTCCACACCTGGCCGTCCACCCCGGCGACCTGGCCGGCGCCGACCGCCTTGAGGCGGGTGAAGGCGGGCTGGCTGCGGGCCGTCTCCAGGGCCTTCTCGCCCTCCGCGTTCAGGGTGGCGACGAACACCCGGTCCGCGTCGGCCTTGCCCAGGTTCTCCAGCGACAGCGGGTCGGAGTGCGGCTGGGCGCCCAGGTCGTCGGCGATCGGCAGGGTGGCGGCGCCGGCCTTCTTCAGCAGCTCGCCGGGCATGTTGGTGGTGTTCATCACGATCGGGCCGCTGGGCATCCAGCGCATCACCACGGCGGAGCCGGACTTGCCCTCGCCCGCCTTGGCGGCGCGCTTGTCCAGCGCGTCGAGCTTGGCCGTCAGGTCGTCCTTGTGCCCGAGCGCGTCGCCGTACACGCCCAGCACCGAGCGCCAGTCGCCGCTCTTGGGCACCACGGTCGGCGCCACCGCCGCGAGCTGCTCGTACTGGGACTTCTCGACGCTGGAGGAGGTCAGGATGAGGTCCGGGTTCGCCTTCAGGATCGCCTCGATGTTGGGCTCCTTGACCGTGGCCACCAGCGGGATGCCGTCGGCCTTCAGGTAGGCCGGTGCGGTGGTGCCGCCGCGGCTGGAGCTGGTGCCCACCGGGGTGAAGCCGAGCGAGAGCGCGGTGTCCAGCGCGGTGTCGCCGAGGGCGACGATCCGCTTGGCCTCGGCCGGCACCTCGACCCGGCCGAAGGCGGTCTCGATGCCGCGCTTGCCGTCCTTGCCGTCCTTGGCGGCCGAGGAGGACGCGCTGCCACCACCCGCGGAGTCCTTGGAGCCCGAGGAGCCGCACGCGGTCAGGCCCAGGGAGAGGGCGCCGACCACGGCCGCACCGAGCAGGGTCTTGGTAAAGCGGGTGCCAAGCATGGACATTCTCCGAGCAATGGTAGTTTACGGACGAATTGATTATGAGGTTAGCCTAACCAAAGGCAAAACCCTGACGGGGAGAACCGGTGTGACCTTCCGATCACTACTGCTGCGCGGGCTGATACCCGCCGCCGCCCTGCTGCTCGCCGCCGTCCTGGCGAGCCTGTTGCTCGGCGCGGGCGACGTGGGGCCGTCACGGGCCCTCGCCACCCTGCTCGGTGACGGCGACTCCGACTCCCGCTTCACCGTCTTCGAACTGCGCGCCCCCCGCACCGCCGTGGCGGTGGCCGTCGGCCTCGCCCTCGGCGTCGCGGGCACCGTGCTCCAGGCCGCCGCCCGCAACCCGCTGGCCGAGCCCGGGCTGCTCGGCGTCAGCACCGGGGCCTCCTTCGCCGTCGTGGTCGCCATCGTGCTCGGCGCCGGCGCCGCGAGCGTCGGCCCGTACGTCGCCGTGCTCGGCGCCGCGGCGGGCTGCCTGCTCGCCCTGGGCGCCGCCCGGCTGCGCGGCGCCGGTGACGACCCGGTCCGGCTGGTGCTGGCCGGAGCCGCGCTCAGCGGACTGATGAACGCGGGCTCCTCCGTCCTGCTGCTCTCCGACGCCCGGGCCGCCGACGAGATCCGGTTCTGGACCATCGGCTCGGTGGCCGGCCGCGGCACCGACCAACTCCTCTCCGTGCTACCGGTGCTGGTGCTCGGGCTGCTGCTCGCGGCGGCCGCCGGCCCGGCCCTGACCGCGCTCAGCCTCGGCGACGACGTCGCCACCGGGCTCGGCCACAAGCCCCGGCGGGCCCGCGCCCTCGCGGTGGCCGCCGTCGCGCTGCTGGTCGGCGCCGCCACCGCGATCGCCGGGCCGGTCTCCTTCGTCGGCCTGGTGGTGCCGTTCGCCGCCCGGGCACTGGTCGGCCCCGACCTGCGCCGGCTGCTCGCGGTGTCCGCGCTGCTCGGGCCGGTCGTGGTGCTGCTCGCCGACGTGGCCTCCCGGCTGTTCGCCCGCCCGTACGAGATGCCGCTCGGCGTGACGACCGCGCTGTTCGGCGCCCCCGTCCTGGTCGCCGTCGTCCGTTCGCAGAGGATGCCCGCACTGTGACCCCCATCGCTTCCGAATCCCCTGCCGGGCGACCCGTCTCGACCCCGCCCGGCACCCGGCTGCTCGCGCTCGGGGGCCGCTCGGTGCTGCTGCCGGTCCGTCCGCTGCTCGGCGGCCTCGCCCTGTTGGCCGTCGTGGTCCTGGTGACCGCCGTCGCGCTGTCCGTCGGCGAGACCCGGCTGAACCCGGTCGACGCCCTGCGCGCCGCCTTCGGCAGCGGCACCCCGCGGGACGTGCTGCTGGTGGAGCGGCTGCGGCTGCCCCGGGTCGAGGCCGGGCTCGCCGTCGGCGCCGCGCTCGGCGTGGCCGGCTGCCTGATGCAGACCCTCGCCCAGAACCGGCTGGCCACCCCGGACACCGTCGGCTTCAACAACGGCGCCACCGCCTTCGCGGTCGCCTCCGTCACCGGCACGGCCACCCAACTGCTGCCCTCCGCGGCCGCGTTGGTCGGCGCCGCGACCGCCGCCGCGCTGGCCTTCGCCCTCGGCGGCGGGGCCGGCCGCAACGGCTACCGCTTCCTGGTGGTGGGCCTGGGCGTCGGCGCGGTGTTCGGCGCGGTGACCAATCTGATGCTCTCCCGGGCCGCCATCGACTCCGCCAACGCCGCCTACGCCTGGACGGTCGGCACCCTCAACGGCCGCTCCGCCGAGGCCGTCGGGTACCTGCAACTCGGCCTGCTGGTCTGCGTCCCGGCCGGGATGCTGCTCGGCCGCCGGCTCGCCCTGCTGCGCTTCTCCGACGCCGTCGCCACCGGGCTGGGCGTCCGGGTGCGCGGGCTGCGGATCTCCGTGCTGCTGGTCGCGGTGGTCTGCGCGGGCCTGGCGGTGGCCGTCTCCGGGCCGCTCGGCATGATCGCACTGGCCGCGCCCGAGGCCGCCCGCCGGATCGCCGGCCCGCGCTCGGTGCCGGTGCTCACCTCGGCCGCCGCCGGGGCCGCCCTCACCCTGCTCGCCGACCTGATCGGCCGGACCGTTCTGTCGCCGTTGGAGGTGCCGGCCGGGCTGGTCACCGCCGTCGTCGGCGGGCCGTACCTGCTCTGGCTGCTGCTCACCACCCGTCCCCGGAGGACCGCATGACCGCCGCCCGTACCGCCACCGCCCCGGCGCCCCGGCTGGAGACCGCGGGGCTCACCCTCGGCCACGACCGCACCCTGGTGGTGCGCGAGCTGGACCTCCGGCTGCCGACCGGGCAGGTCACCGTGATCGTCGGCCCGAACGGCTGCGGCAAGTCCACCCTGCTCGGCGGCCTGGCCCGGACCATCGCCCCGCGCTCCGGCGCCGTGCTGCTGGACGGCAAGCCGCTCGGCTCGCTCCCCACCCGCGCGATCGCCCGGATCATCGGCCTGCTGCCGCAGTCCGCCACCGCCCCCGACGGGCTGACCGTCCGGGACTTGGTCCGCTACGGCCGCCAGCCGCACCAGGGCCTGCTGCGGCAGTGGTCCGCTGCCGACGCCGAGGCGGTCGAGCACGCGCTCACCGCGGCCGACCTGCACGACCTGGCGGACCGCCCGCTGGACACCCTCTCCGGCGGCCAGCGCCAGCGCGCCTGGATCGCCATGGCCGTCGCCCAGGACACCGACATCCTGATGCTGGACGAACCCACCTCGGCGCTGGACATGGGCCACGCCCTGGAGGTGCTGGAGATGGTGCGCGGCCTGACCGGGCGCGGCCGCACCGTCGTGCTGGTGCTGCACGACCTCAGCACCGCCTGCCGCTACGCCGACCACATGGTCGCGATGCGGGACGGCCGGATCGCCGCCCAGGGCGCGCCGCGTGACATCGTCACCCCGGAGCTGGTGCGCGAGCTGTACGGGGTGGAGAGCGTGATCCTCACCGACCCGGTGCACGGCACCCCGGTGGTCTGCCCGGTCGGCCTGGCGGCCCGGACCGCCTGAGCGAGCTCACCAGGTGACCGGCAGCTCCGCCAGGCCGCCGGTCAACTGGCTCTCCCGCCAGCGCAGTTCGGCCTCCGGGACGGCCAGTCGGAGGCCCGGCAGCCGCCGGAAGAGCTGCTCGAACACCACCTCCAGCTCCAGCCGGGCCAGGCTCGCCCCGACGCACAGGTGCGGCCCGGCGCCGAAGGCGGTGTGCGGCGGCGGCGGGCGGTCCCCGACGAAGCGGTCGGGGTCGAAGCGGTCGGGGTCCGGGTAGGCCGTCGGGTCCAGGCAGGCCGGGCCGTTGGCGAACAGCACCAGGTCCCCGGCGGCGATCCGGCCGTCCGCGGTGTCGACGTCGACCACCGCCCAGCGCCAGACCAGGCCGAGGTCCGGCTGGCCGACCCGGAGCAGCTCCTCCACCGTGGCGGCCAGCCGCCCGGGGTCTGCCGCCACGGCCCGGAGCTGCTCGGGACGGGCGAGCAGCTGGAGCACCCCGGTGCCGATCCTGGTGACCGTGGTGACGTGACCGGCGAACAGCAGGGCCACCGCCCACAGCACCGCGAGGTTCGCGTCGATCAGGCCCTCGTCCTGCGCCCGCACCAGGTCGGTGAGGGCGTCCGCGGCGGGGGCGGCGCGCTTGCGCTCCATCAGCGCCCGCACGTAGTCGTTGAGCCGGCCGAGCGCCGTCCAGACCCGCTCGGGCTCGGCGAGGTAGACCACGTCGGCGGTCCAGGCCTGGAACTCCGCCCGGTCCGTGACCGGGACGCCGAGCAGCTCGCAGACCACGTCGACCGGCAGCGGCTCGGCGAGCAGGGCGTGCAGGTCGGCCGGGGGACCGGCGGCCACCAGGCGGTCGATCCGGTGGGCGGCGAGCGCCTCGATCCGCGGCCGCAGCCGCCGGACCCGGCGGACGGACAGCGAGTTCGCGGTGACCCGGCGCAGGATCCGGAACTCCTCCTCCAGCCGCTCGTGGTCGGTGCCCTGCGGCCCGTAGAACTGCCCGGTCGCGGAGAGCACGGGCGCCGAGGGCGGATCGGGGTGGGCCCGGCCGAAGCGGTCGTCCGAGAGCATCCGGACGACGTCCGCGCGCCGGGTGACCAGCCAGGCCGGGTGCCCGGCGAAGGTCCGCACCCGGGCGATCCCGCCGGAGAGCTGGAGGGCACGGAACTCCGGGGCCACCGCCAGGGGGTCGGGCCGGTGGAAGGGGAGCTGCTTCGGCATGGTCACCAGCCCGGTCGTGCGGTCGCCGCCGCGGCCAGGGTACTGACCGCGCGGGCCGCGCGGTCAGTACGACCGGGGTGTGGCGGGTGTGCGCCCCCGGGCGCCCGGGGGCGGTTACGCGCCCGTCAGCTCAGCGGGCGGCAGAGCAGCGCGTCCGGGACGCCGTACTGCAGCCGGCGCCAGGTGTCGGCCACGCCGGCGACGTACTCGCCGTCGGCGCACTGGCCCTTGTAGGAGCCCGGCGCCCAGTCGCTCGCCGTCGAGCCGCCGCCGGCCGGCCGGTCGTCGCCGTGGTCGAACCAGACGGTGCGGCCGCCGGTGGGCAGGGCGGTGGCGGCCGGGGCGCAGAGCAGGGCGGACATCGCGTTGTCGTGCACGCTGTAGCCCGCCGCGAAGGTGTTGTCGGGGCACTGCAGCTTGTCGTAACCGGAGGCCCAGTCGCCCTCGGTGACGTAGCGCTGGTCGGTGACGGTCACCCAGTCGCCGGCGCCGGGGGCGGGCTGCCCGGCGTCGGTGCACAGGCCGCGGCTGCTGCCGCGGCCCAGGCCGGCCAGCCGCTGGCCGTCCGGGCAGTTCCCCTTGCGGTTGCCGGGGCTCCAGTCGGACTGCGCCAGCATCCGGGCGGACACGTTCTGGTCGCCGTGGTCGAGGTCGAGCATGTTCCAGCGGGCGGCCGGGGCGACCTGGCCGGTGTACGAGGGGGCGTCGACCAGCTTGTGCCAGTCTGCGGCGCGCCAGTCCCCGGGGTCGTCCAGGCCGAGCTGCTGGCCGGTCGCGTCGTAGGAGAGCAGCGCCCAGTTGTCGTTGGGGACGCCGTTGTTCTGCCAGCCGACCAGCGGCCAGATCGCGAAGTCGGTGTCGTCGGCGGCCAGGAGGTCGGTGAAGCGGTCGAACCAGGCCTGCTCCTTGGCGTCCGTGGAGCCCCGCCCGGCCGCGCCGAACTCGCTGACCCAGACCGGGGCGGTGAAGTGCTGGCCGGACTGCGTGACGAACAGCGCCTCCTGGTCCACCACCTGGGCGAGCTGCTCGGGGGTGAAGTCCTCGTAGCGCGGGTCGCCGGTCGAGCCGGGGCTGCCGGCGGCCGCGCCGGTGTTGGCCGGGCCGGTGTAGGCGTAGAAGTGGGCGGCGTAGACCAGCTTGTCGGAGTGGATCAGGGTGTTGGACAGGGTCGCCACCGGGGTGAGCATCGGCCGGCCGTGGGAGAACCCGGCGGCCGGGATGCCGTACCAGTTGATGCCCTCCATGATGACCAGCAGGTCCGGGTCGGCCTGGAGGATCCGGTTCCCGGCCTCCTCGAAGGCGCTGTACTCGTCATGGGCGTCGCCCAGGCCCCAGTTGGGGTCGTCCCAGGTGTCGCGGCGCACCTCGTTGCGCAGGTCGGCGCCGACCACCCGCTTGTTCGCCCGGTAGCGCTGTGCCATGAACACCCAGTCGTCCTCCCACTGCTGGGTGCTCTGGCCGCTGTTCCAGCGCTCGTTGCCGTCCAGGCCGCAGCAGAAGCGGTAGCTGGTGGTGTGGTTGTTGAGGACGACCGCGAAGCCGTCGGCGGTCAGCGCGGCCACCACGGCGTCGTAGACCTGCAGCGGGGTCTTGCCCTTGAGCTGGGGGTTGGCGGCGACGGCGGCGTCCGGGACCGTACTGGTGTCGTGGATCAGCGCGTTGGCGAAGGGCAGCCGGACGGCGTTCAGGCCCAGGCCGTGGAAGCCCGCCAGGATCCGGTCGATCGGCGCCCGGTCCAGGCCGAGCGGGAGGTCGTAGGAGACCTGGCCGGCCTGGTTGTTCGCCGGGTCGGTGGTCGAGCCGCTGCCCTCCCAGGTGCCCTGGGCGCCGGACCAGTTGCCGGCCTTGAGCTTGAAGCGGTCGCCGTCGGCGTCGACCACGTACCGGCCGCGGGTGCTCAGCGGGCCGGTCCAGGAGGCGGCGAGCTGGGCGCCGGTCAGGACCGGCGCGGGGGAGGCGACCGCCTGGGCGGTCGGGGCGGTGCTCAGGAGTGCGGCCAACAGGGCCGCCACCGTGAGCACGGCGGTGCGGGCTCTACGAAGGGGGATCACGGATGCTCCGGCGAGGGTGACAGGGGCAGGGGTTTGTCGACGGTACGTCAAAACAACTGTTCAGGACGAGACCGTGGACCGGTTGAACCCCTTATGACAACGGCATTGACGTGAAACGAACCCACCGGTTTCATGGCTGCACTTCCCCCGCCCCACCCCCCACACCCCCCCACGAGCAAGGCGGTGATCCGTTGGCCTCCACGGTCAAGGACGACACGGGCAGCGGCCCGAGAGCCGGCACGACGCACGGCACCATGCACCGCTCCATCGGCCTGCTGGACGGCGCGGCGATCGCCGCCTCCAGCACGGCCGCCACCAGCAGCATCGGCATCGGTCTCGGCCTGATGGCCGGGGTGGTCGGCCTCCACCTGCCCGCGATCATGCTGCTGGCCTTCCTGCCCGTGCTCGCCATCGCCGGCGGCTACGGGCGGCTGAACGCGGTCGAGCCGGACGCCGGCAGCAGCTACCGCTGGGTCGGCCGCACGCTCAGCCCCTGGCTGGGCTTCCTCACCGGCTGGGTCAACACCGTCGGCACGGTCGTCTTCATGGCCTACACCACCACCGTCACCGGCTCGGCGACCATCCAACTCCTGGGCGAGGCCCACCTGCGCAGTGTCGCCGGGCTGCGGCTGGACGCCGACTCCACCGTCCAGTGCACCCTGCTCGGCCTGGTCGTGCTGATCGGCGCCGCCCTCGTCGCGGTCCGCGGCCTCGACCTCGCCGCCCGGCTGCAGAAGGCCCTGCTGGTCTTCGAGTACGCCGTCCTGCTCGGCTTCTGCGGCTACGGGCTGTTCGCCGGCGACCAGCCGTTCTCGCTCCAGTGGTTCAATCCCTTCGACATCCCCTCCTTCGACGCCGTCGCCCAGGGCATGGTGCTCGCGGTGTTCTGCTACTGGGGATTCGAGTCCGTCTTCAGCGTCGGCGAGGAGGTGCGCGACCCACGGGACGCCTCCCGGGGCGGCCTGCTCGCCCTGGTGGTGATGCTGCTGCTCTTCCTGCTCGCCGGCACCGCCTTCCAACGGGTGCTCCCGCTCGGCGAGTTGGCCGACAACGGCGCCCACGGGCTGACCTACTTCGGCACCCGGCTCGCCCACCAGCCGCTCGCCGCCCTGCCGTTGATCGCGCTGCTGTTCTCCGCCGTCGCCTCGCTGCAGTCCTCGGTCATCCCGACCGCGCGCGGCATGTACGCGATGGGGCGCGACGGCGTCCTCGGCCCGGTCTGGACCAGACTGCACCCCCGGCACGCCACCCCCGCCGTCGGCACCCTGCTGATCACCGGCATCGCCGTGCTGCTCGCCCTCGTCTCGCTCGCCATCCCCACCGTCAACGACCTGATCTCCGCCGCCGTCAACGCGATCGGCATCATCGTCGCCCTCTACTACGCGCTCACCGCCGTCGCGGCCGCCGTCCGCTTCCGCCACCTGCTGCGCACCGACCCGCTCCAGGGCCTGCGCGCCGTGGTCGGCCCGCTGCTCGGCGCCGCCGCGCTGCTCGCCGTCGGCGGCTACCTCGCCTGGAGCTTCTACGACTCCACCGACCACTTCGAACTCTCCGCCGACAACGGCTGGTTCGAGCTGACCGTGGTGGTACTGATGGTCGTCACCGGCCTTCCGGCGGCGGCCTGGGCGCGATGGCGCCGCCGCTCGCCGTACTTCCTCGACCCGACCGGCTGAGCGACTCCCGTACGGCAGCACCCGAACCGCAGCAACGAGAACCACCGCACGAGAACGGAGCACCACCCATGACCGAGGCCGATCTGGTCCTCACGAACGGCCCCGTCCACACCGGCGACGCCGCCCGCACCCGGGCGAGCAGCCTGGCCGTCACCGGCGAGCGGATCACCGCCGTCGGCCACGACGAGGTCCGCGCGCTGATCGGGCCGAACACCGAGGTCGTGGACCTCGCCGGCCGGCTGCTGATGCCCGGGTTCCAGGACGCCCACGTGCACGCCGTGTTCGGCGGCGTCGAGCTGGCCGCCTGCGACCTCTCCGGCACCGTCGGGGTGGCCGACTACCTGGACCGGATCCGCGCCTACGCCGGCGCCAACCCCGGTCAGACCTGGATCACCGGCAGCGGCTGGTCCCTGGAGAGCTTCCAAGGCGGCCTGCCGACGCGGCAGTTGCTCGACTCCGTGGTCCCGGACCGCCCGGTCTACCTCACCAACCGGGACCACCACGGCGCCTGGGTCAACACCCGGGCGCTGGAACTCGCCGGCCTCACCCGGGACACCCCCGACCCGGCCGACGGCCGGATCGAACGCGAACCCGACGGCACCCCGGCCGGCACCCTCCAGGAGGGCGCCACCGCCCTGGTCGCCCGGCTGGTGCCGCCGCCCACCGCCGCCGAGCGGCTGACCGGCCTGCTCCGGGCCCAGCGCCTGCTGCACTCGCTCGGCATCACCGGCTGGCAGGACGCCCTGCTCGGCGAGTTCAACGGCCAGCCGGACCCCTCCGACGCCTACCTGGCCGCCGCCCGCTCCGGCGCGCTGACCGCCCGGGTGACCGGCGCGCTCTGGTGGGACCGCGACCGGGGCGCCGAGCAGATCCCCCAACTCGTCGAGCGGCGAGCGGAGTTGAGCCACGGCCGGTTCCGGGCCGGCTCGGTGAAGATCATGCAGGACGGCATCGCGGAGAACTTCACCGCCGCGATGACCAGCCCCTACCTGGACGGCTGCGGCTGTGCCACCGCCAACTCCGGCCTCAGCTTCGTCGATCCGGCCGCACTGTGCGGGTACGTCACCGAACTGGACGCGCTCGGCTTCCAGGTGCACTTCCACGCGCTCGGCGACCGCGCCGTCCGCGAGGCCCTGGACGCCGTCGAGGCCGCCCGGACGAAGAACGGCCGGCGCGGCACCCGGCACCACCTCGCCCACCTCCAGGTGGTGCACCCGGACGACCTGGCCCGCTTCGCGCCGCTCGGCGCCGTCGCCAACATCCAGCCGCTGTGGGCCGCCCACGAACCGCAGATGGACGAGCTGACCATCCCCTTCCTCGGTCCCGAACGCGCCGCCCGGCAGTACCCGTTCGGCGCGCTCCAGCGGGCGGGCGCCACCCTGGCGGCGGGCAGCGACTGGCCGGTGAGCAGCCCGGACCCGCTGGCCGGACTGCACGTGGCGGTCAACCGGCGGGAACCGGGCGCCGTCGACAGCCGGGTCTTCCTTCCCGAGCAGCGCCTCGACCTGGCCTCCGCCATCGCCGCGTACACGGCCGGCTCCGCCCATGTGAACGGCCATGACGACGCCGGCACCCTGGCCGTCGGGAACCTGGCCGACCTGGTCGTCCTCGACCGCGACATCTTCACCGCCCCGCCCGAGGAGATCGCCGACGCCCGGGTGCTGCGGACGTATGTGGGGGGTGAGGCGGTCCACGTCGCCGACTGAGGAAGACGCCCGCTCCGGGCACCGCCGCCCGCCGACCGCCGCCCTCGGTCGGTGGGCGGCGGATCCGTCCCGTTCAGCGGGCCTCCGCCGGGAGGCGGGCCGCGGCGGCGTCCAGGAGGAGGTCGAGGGCGTACGGGTAGCCGCTGCGGCGCATGTCGGTGGTGAGCAGATGGGCGGTGGCGGCGATGTGGGGGTGGGTGGCGGCGTCGAGGCGGGCGTAGCAGGCCTGCCAGACCTGGAGGTCCGCCGTCGCCGCGGCGGCCGGGAGGGCGAGGGCGGCGGCGTCCAGGGCGGCGAAGCCGAGGCTCTGGTCGACGAAGGCGTGGTAGATCCGGACGGCCTCGCCGTCGGGGAAGCCCGCGGTGCGCAGCACGCCGAGCATGGCCTCGACGGCGGCGGTCTCGTGGCCGCGGCCGGTGGTGCGGTGGGCCGCGAGCAGGGCGGCCTGGGGGTGGGCCAGATAGGCGGAGTGGATCCGCAGGCCGATGGCGCGCAGGTCGGCGCGCCAGTCGCCGGTGGGCCGCCAGCCGTCCTGGGCACGGCCGATGAGTTCGTCGGCGAGGGCCAGCAGCAGGTCGTCGGTGCTGTGGAAGTAGCGGTAGACGGCGCTGGGGTCGGCGCGGAGGGCCGCACCGAGCCGGCGGACGGTGAGGGCTTCGGCGCCGTGCTGTTCGACCAGCCGCAGGGCGGTGTCGATGATCAGTTCCGCCGAGAGCACGATGCCCTGCTTGGTGGGCCGCCGGCGGCGGCGCTGGGGCTCGGGGACCACGCGTTCGCTCATGCCCCGCAGATTATGTCAGCGGTGTTGACGGAGGACAGGGGTCGGCCGCGGATCGCGGGCGAAGGTTGCTCCTGGGGCTGGTGGGTTGGAATGAATAGTGCGCGGTTCTGTGCGGGCTGTGCCGAATTTCCGGGGCATTCGTAGTGCTGTTCGAGGTGCGGTCACCCTCCGCAGTCGAGCGTCTTTGTCGACTTACCGCTTGTTCCGTGTCCGGAGTGTGTCCGGAGCCCGATTCGCGCTGGTCGGACCGGCCGCGCCGTGAGTACCCGCCGAGGGGCTGCGTCATGGAGACGTCTGAGGGATCGTCAAAGTTCCACGTTCTGCCACCCAGTTGGGTGAATTCCCTTTAAGCTCACGTTAACCACGGCGGTTTCAGGCCACGCTGTGGGCCTCCTCAGATAGTCGGGCCATTAGGCCTTTCGGACGATGAGAGCAGGGATGAGAACAACGAATGAACTGATGAACGGCGCCGCATGCGGCCCGGACCGGCCGCGGCCGGGCCGGTCCGGCCGTCGCGCCGTCGGCCGCATCGCGGCGCTCGCCATCGTCGTCGGCGGCAGCTCGCTGGCGGCGGTCCCCTCGGCGGTCTCGCAGACCGGCGACGGTTCGGTCACGGTCCGGGTGATCCGGGCCGTGGACAACTCGGGCACCTGGACGCCCGCGCTGGAACCGAACATGGCGGGCGTCAAGGTGACCCTCACCGATGACGCCGGCGTCTCGATCGACGGCACCACGGCGGCGGACGGCACGGTCACCCTGTCGCCCGCGACCAGCAAGGCCACCGGCGGCAAGTACCGGGTCCAGGTGATCAACCCGAAGCCGGGCGTGCTCTTCCCGGCCTTCGCCTCCCGGCAGGGGCTGGACGGCGCGCCGACCCAGCTCAGCTCCAACGAGGAGTTCGTCGACCTCTCCGGGGGCAAGAACGTCTCGTACACCACCGGTCTCTGGAACCCGGCGGACTACTGCCAGAAGAACGCGCCGCTGGCGACCGCCTGCCAGACCGCGACGTACCAGGGCAAGTCCCAGCGCACGCTGGTCACCTACCCGTACAACTCGCGCGGCCAGGACGGCGCGCCGGGCAACGCGGTGACGACCAACCTCGCCACCGACGGGGACACCGGCACGATCTTCGGCATCACCTGGAGCAAGGCCGACAAGCGGGTGTTCTCCGCGGCGACGGCCAAGCGCACCACCGACTACGGCCCCGCCGGTTCCGGCGGGATCTACGTCACCGACATGACGCAGACTCCGGCGAAGACGACCGTCTTCACCACCGTGCCGAACGCGGGCAGCACCGCGCACGGGGCGGGGACGGACGACGCGTTCCTCGACGTGCCCGGAAAGGAGAGCCTGGGCGGCATCAAGATCACCGACGACGGCAAGGACCTGTTCGTCGTCAACCTCAACGACCGCAAGCTCTACCGCTACGACGCCACCGCGCCGAACGCCGCGGCGCCGAAGGCCTCGTACCCGATCCCCGACCCCGGCTGTCCGTCGGCCGGGGACTGGCGTCCGTACGGCCTCGGCCTGAACGACGGCGTCGGCTACCTCGGCGGGGTCTGCTCCGGCGAGTCCACCGGCAAGCTCAGCGACGTACGCGCCCTGGTGCTGCCGTTCGACCTCGGTTCCGGGGCGTTCGGCAAGCCGGTGCTGGACCAGCCGATGGACTACCCGCGGCTGTCCACCGTCGGTTCGGGCACCTGCGACGGGGCGGGCTGGTTCCCGTGGACCAGCACCTTCCCGGCCTCGCAGAACGGCAAGCCCTGCAACATCACCACCATCGCGTTCCCCGAACCGGAGCTGGGCAAGATCCTGTTCGAGACCGACGGCACGATGCTGCTGGCCTTCAAGGACCGCTTCGCCGACCGCGGCCCGGGCGCCCCGGCGCCCAACTCGGCCACCGTCATGTCCGGCGGCGACCTCGACAAGGCCTGCCCGTCGAACGGCATGTACGTGATGGACGTCAACCTCGGCTGCGGCAAGACCGTCCGCGGCGCCCGGTTCTTCTCCACCGGCTGGGACGAGGTCGGCCACCACAACACGGTGTTCGCGGGCGCGGCGCTCTCCAAGGTCGAGAGCACCGTGGCGGCCTCCGCCTTCGACCCGGACCACACCCCGGTCGGCTACGGCACGTCGTTCATGGAGCGCGCGGACGGCAGCCACGACCCGAAGTTCGGGCTGCGGCTGACCCCGGCGACCACCAGCTCGCCGTTCGGCAAGGGCGCGGCGATGGGTGACCTCGAAGTGCTCTGCGACCAGGCGCCGCTGCAGATCGGCAACCGGGTCTGGTACGACCCCGAGCGCAAGGGCATCCAGAACCCGGGTCAGAAGCCGGTGGCCGGAGCCACCGTCAACCTCTACGACGAGTCCGGAAAGGTGGTCGGCACCACCAAGACGACGGCGCGCGGCGAGTACTACTTCGACGACAGCGACGTCCCCGGCGGCCTCAAGCCGCACACCAAGTACACCATCCGGATCGACAACCCCGCCGACTACGCCAAGGGCGGCCCGCTGTACCACTGGGTGCCCACGGACCACGACGTCGGCGACAACCACTTCATCGACTCCAAGGGCATCGTCCCGGCCGGGGCCAGGTTCCCCGAACGGGCGCTGACCACCGGCGGACCGGGCGAGAACGACCACACCTTCGACTTCGGCTACCGCCAGCAGGAGGGCGCGCTGAAGCTGGTGAAGAACGACCAGGACGGCAAGCCGCTGGCCGGTGCCAAGTTCCAGCTGTGGCACGAGACCAACGGCACCGACGGCCTGCAGACCACCGGCACCACGCCCGACACGCCCGTCGGTGACCCCTGCACCACCGGGACCGACGGCCTCTGCCAGGGCAGCGGTGTGCCCGGGACGTACTACTGGCAGGAGTTGAGCCCGCCCGACGGCTACTCGGCGCCCGACAACACGGTCTTCGGACCGCTGGTGCTCACCGCCGACAACCTGGACGACGGGGTCAGCGTGACGGCCGTCAACAAGCTGATCCCCACTCCGACACCCACCGCGTCGGCGACACCCACGCCGACCCCGACCCCGACCCCGAGCTCCCCGCCGAGCACGCCGGCCCCACCGGCGCCCGCTCCCGGCGGTGAACTGCCGCACACCGGCGCCAGCAGCGGGATGCCGCTGATCGCGACCGGCGCCGCGGCGCTGATCGTGCTCGGCACGGCGCTGTTCGTGCTGGTGCGCCGACGCCGGGCCCAGCACCGATGACCGACCCGCACTGACGGGGTGACGCCCGGACCGGGCGGGTTCGCGGACCGGAAGGCCCGCGGACCCGCCCGATTCCCGTGTCCGACCGCTGTCCGACGGCGGTCCGACCGCTGTTCGACCGCCCACCCGCCCGACCGCCGACCCGACGCACCGATCGGAGAACCCGAGAGCATGGCCCGGAAGACGAAGGCCGCCGCCGCCCCACCGCCCCGGCGCAGCCGCACCCGCTGGTGGACGGCGCTGATCGCGTTCGCGGTGTGCGCCGCCGCGGCGGGCGGGTTCGCGGTGTACCGGGCCACCTCCGCCGGGGCCGCCGACCGGCCGGTCACCACCGACGAGGCCGCCCGGCTGGCGCTCTCCCGGCTGCACCTCTACCAGGCCAGTCCGGTGGGGGTGGTGCTCACCGCCGACGAGGGCGGGGGAGTGCGGATCCGGGTCGAGGGCGTGGTGGACTACCGCACCCACCGGGGCGTGGGCCGCTACCGCTCGACCGGCGCCGGCGGTGGAGCGCTGGACCACGGGCTGATCATCTGGGACACCGACGGCCTCGGCCTGGCCCCCGAACCGACCGACGACCGGAGCCCGTACTGGCAGCAGGCCGAGCAGGTCCCCCGGGCCGGCTGGTCCCCGCGCAGCTACACCGCCGACCCGCTGGACGCCGGCCTGCAACTGCTCACCCAGGTCGGCGCGGACCGCCCGGACAACCCGCTGCTGCTCGCCCAGTCCGGCGCCCGCTGGCTCGGCCGGGACCGGATCGACGGCCGCGACTTCGACCGCTTCGCCGGCCCGCGCGCCCAGGGCGCCGCGCCGGACGGCAACCGCTCGCCGCTCACCTACTGGGTGGACGGCGACGGCACCCTCGGCCGGCTCACCATGCGGATGCCGGGCCTGGGCACGCCGACCGCCATGGACTTCTCCGGCCGCAACGCCGATGCCAAGCTGCCCGAGGCGCCCTGGCTCACCGACTGACCCCGGCCCATCGGCCGGGCCCGGCTCACCGACCGGTGCTCCTCGGAGCCCGGCCCAGCGCCAACCCGGCGGCCCGCCCCGAGAAGATGCAGCCGCCCAGGAAGGTGCCCTCCAGCGCGTTGTACCCGTGCACGCCCCCGCCGCCGAAGCCGGCCACCTCCCCGGCGGCGTACAGGCCGGGGACCGGGGCCCCGTCGTCGCCGAGGACCCGGGAGTCCAGGTCGGTCTGCAGGCCGCCGAGGGTCTTGCGGGACAGGATGTTGAGCCGCACCCCGATCAGCGGGCCGTGCGCCGGGTCCAGGATCCGGTGCGGCCTGGCCACCCGGGCGATCCGGTCGGTCAGCGAGCGGCGGGCGTTGTGGATCGCCATCACCTGCACGTCCTTGCTGAACTCGTTGTCCAACTCCCGGTCGCGGGCGACGATCTGGCGCTCGATGTCGGCGGCGTCCAGCTTCGGGCCGCGGGCGATCCCGTTCATGGCCGCGACCAGTTCGGGCAGGGTCCGGGCGACCACGAAGTCCTCGCCGTAGCGCTTGAACCGCTCCACCGGGCCGGGCGCGCCCTTGGCGAGCCGGCTCCGCAGCGCGACCCCCAGGTCCCGGCCGGTCAGATCGGGGTTCTGCTCCGAGCCGGAGAGCGCGAACTCCTTCTCGATGATCGACTGGGTCAGGACGAACCACGAGTAGTCGTGACCGGTGGCCAGGATCTGCTTCATCGCGCCGATCGAGTCGGCCCCCGGCACCCCGGACATGCCGCTCAGCCGGCGCCCCTCGGCGTCGAACCACATCGAGGAGGGGCCGGGCAGGATCCGGATGGCGTGGTCCGGCCAGACCGGGTCCCAGTTGTGCACGCCCTCGGTGTAGGCCCACATCCGGTCGCGGTTGACCACCCGGCCGCCGGCCCGCTCGGTGATCGCCAGCATCCGGCCGTCCACGTGGGCGGGCACGCCGGAGATCAGGTGCTCGGGCGCCGGGCCGACCCGCTCGACGGGCCAGTTGGCGCGCATCAGCGCGTGGTTGTGCCCGATGCCGCCGGAGGTCACCACCACCGCCGTGGCCCGCCGCTCGAACGGCTCGACCTCCTCGCGGGAGGAGCTGACCCCGCGTGCGGAGTCGTCGGGCGCCAGCACCGAACCCCGGACGCCGACCACCGCGCCGTCCTCGGTCAGCAGCTCGTCCACCCGGTGCCGGAAGGCGAACCGCACCAGCCCGGCCCGCTCCGCCCGCAGCACCGGCCGCAGGAAGGCCTCCACCACCCCGGGCCCGGTGCCCCAGGTGATGTGGAAGCGCGGCACCGAGTTGCCGTGGCCGGTCGCCGAACCGGCGCCCCGCTCCGCCCAGCCCACCAGCGGTACCACCCGGTGGCCCAGCCCGCGCAGGTACTCGCGCTTGCCGCCGGCCGCCCAGGCCAGGTAGGCCTCGGCCCAGCGACGCCCCCACAGGTCCTCGTCGTCCGGCCGGTCGAAGGCCGCCGAGCCGAACCAGTCCTGCCGGGCCAGCTCCAGCGAGTCCTTGACGCCGAAGCGGCGCTGCTCCGGGCTGTCCACGAAGAACAGGCCGCCGAGCGACCAGAAGGCCTGGCCGCCCAGGTTGCGCCGGTTCTCCTGCTCGACCACCAGCACCCGCCGGCCGGCCAGCGCCAGCTCGTGGGCCGCCACCAGTCCGGCCAGTCCGGCCCCGACCACGATCACCTCGGGCTGGAACGGCATGCGGCTCTCCCTCCGGGCAGTCGCCGTCGCCGGGCGCGACGGCCGTGCCCTCCCATGGTCGCGGGCGGGCCGCGGGCGCCGACACTAGGCTTGTCAGGTGGTGACGAAGAAGACTGTGCCACCGGCACAAGACCCCTCGGCGGAGCGGCACCGGGCCGTGGCGCGGATCCTGGCGGACGAGTCGGGCATGGTGGAGGCCTTCCTGGCCGCCGTCGCCCGGGAGATCCCGGCCTACGCCAACCTGGACCCCCGGCAGCTCGACGAGGTCCGCTCGATCATCGTCTGGACCTTCCGCCGGGTGCTCGAACTCTGGTCGTCGGACGGTGAGTTGGAAGCCGAGGACCTTAGGATGTTCCGCGGCGTGGGCGCGGTCAGGGCGCGCGACGCCCGCCCGCTGGCGGCGGTGCTGCGCGCCTACCGGGTGGCCGCGCTGGCCTTCTTCGAGCGGATCGGCGAACGCTTCGACGACGCCGTCACCGTCCGGGACCTGAGCGCCCTCGCCCGGGTCTGGCTGACCGTGCTCGACCAGTCCTCCGAGGCGATCTTCGACGGCTACGAGTCCACCGGGCGCCGCCTCGGCGAGGACCGCGAGCGCTCGCTGCGCGCACTCCTCACCGACCTGCTGCTCGGCCGGCAGAGCCACGCCGGCACCCTGCGCGCCCGGCTGCGCGAACTGGACGCGGAACTGCCCGCCGCCTTCGACCTGTCGGTGGTCTCCCCGGCGGGGGAGGACGTGGCGGGCGCGGCGGCGCTGGTGGCCGAGGCGCTGGACGACCGGGCCGCGGGCGAACCGGCCGGCCCCGGGATCACCACGCTGCACACCGTCCTGGACGGCGTCGGGGTGGCCCTGGTCAAGGCCGTCGACCCGGCGGAGCTGCACCGGCTGGCCGACGGGCACGGGCTCACCGGCGCGCTGCTCACCGGCGTCACCGCCGCCGCCGCGCCGCGCTCCTACCGGCTCGCCGTCCACGGCCTGCGGCACGCCCCGCCGCTGGTGTGGACCGAGCGCCGGGTGCTCGACCGCGGCGACCTGGAGGTGGTGGCCCTGGTGACCGGGCACCCGGACGCCGACCCCGCCCGGGTCGTCGAAGCCGTCCTCGGTCCGCTCGCCGCGGACGCGACCACCCGGCGGACGCTCGACACCGTGATCTACGCCGACGGCGCCGCCGCGGCCGCCGCCCGGCTGCACCTCCACCCGCAGACCGTCCGCTACCGGCTGCGCCGGCTGGCCGCCGTCACCGGCCGGGATCCGCGGACCCCGTGGAACCGCTTCGTCTTCCAGACCGCCCTGCTGGCCGGTCCGCGCTAGGGCGGGACCGGGCCTGGAGCCGGGCGGTGCTCAGTCGGCGGCGACGGCGCAGCCGGCCGCCGGCACCGGTTCGTCGCCCCGTCGGTGGCTGAACTCCGCGACGAGGGACGAACGGTAGGCCTTGGCGACCTGGATCAGGAAGGCCGCCTCGGCCTCCAGGTCGGCGCCGCCGGACACCGAGAACTCCGCCTTCTGCGTCGAGCACGGCGCGCAGTCGGCGGTCGGGGTGGCGACGCCGACCCGCAGCACGCAGGCGAGCACGGTCGCGTCGGCCTGCTCCGGCGCGACCGCGGCGGCCGCGACGTACCGCTCCGCCGCGTCGAGCAGGTCCAGGGGGGTGCCGTCGCGCAGTACCAGGACGGCGTCCCGGATCTCGATGATCTTGCGGTAGGCGAGCAGGTTCCAGGAGCCGTCCGGCCGGAGCACCTCGCGGATCCGGGAGCGCGGGATGCGCAGGGTCACGTGCGGCACCACCGTGACCAGTTCGTACCAGAGCGGCCACAGCCGCCGGACCGTCGCCAGGTCGTGGACCTTGCGGCGCAGGCTGATGAGCCCGGGTGCGGCCAGCGCGACGGCGCGCAGCAGGCCGTGCAGGCCCATCAGCAGCGGCAGCGCCGCGACGATGTCGGGGTTGCGGACGGGCAGGTAGACCAGGTAGCCCAGCCAGTAGAGGCCGGCGCAGGCGGTGCCCCAGCCGAACAGGTTCAGGCAGAGCCGGAGCGTCCGGTTCTCGCTGCGCCGACCGTAGCGCCAACAGACCAGGCAACAGACGATGTTGGCCGCGAGCTGGATGCCGATCAGCAGCAGCCAGTATGTGGTGGAGGGATCCGGGGCGCCGACCGCGGGGATGGTGTGCTCGGCGTGCGGCGGGGCGTTGAGGTCCAGCGTGAGCAGGGCGGCCATGCCGAACAGGGCCGCGACGTGCAGGCCGAACCGCAGGCGCGGGTGGTCGGTGGTGAACAGCACGAAGTCGAGCACCGCCGCGGCCGAGACGACGCCGGTCAGGTTGCGGATCAGGTCGACGAGGTCCGCCGAGCCGATCACGTGGTGCAGCAGGCGCAGGACCGGTGGCACGTTGAGGGTCATCGCGCCGGCGGCCGTCGCGATGCCGAGCCAGAGGCTCCGCTGCCACGGCGAGCGCGCCGCGGCCGGCGCCCGGAGCAGCACCGTGAACCACAGTGCGGCGATGCTCACGTTCTCCAGCAACTGGCCGTAGTGGTTCAGTTCAGCGAGCATGCCGCTCACCGACGCCCATCGCGGCCTCCAGCTTGCCCAGCACGCTGACCGGCTGCTCGGGGGTGGCGTCGTCGGCGGTGGTGCGGATCAGGCTGGCCAGCATCTCGGCCTCCTGCTCGTGCCGGGTGCCGTAGTTGGTGCGGGCCAGGTAGCGCCGGAGCAGGTCGGGGCCGAGGTCGCTGAAGATCTCGCTCATGCTGGCGGGTTCGGCCATGGACAGCGTCCGGTGGTCGAAGAGCATGTGGCCGATCTCGTGCAGGACGATGTGTTCCTGATGTGGTAGAGATGTGTTGCGTTCCACGAAGATGAAATCGCTGGTGCTGGTCGAGAGCCAGAGCCCGCAGGCGCCGATCGCTCCGGCCTCGGGCGGCAACGGCATGAGGTGCAGCGGTCGTTTCCGCTGTTCGGCCAACTGGTCGCAGAGCGCTTCGACGGAGAACGGCCGCGGCAGGTCGAGTTGATTGACTATCTGTTGGCATTCACGACGCAGGTTTCGGTACAGCAACTGCTTCCCCCAGGCAGAGTTTGATGGCGCAGCGTCGACCTGTGGTGTGTTCGGGCACACCTGGCCGATGATTCACTTCGTGCCGCAGACCTCCCGGCGGGCGGTCGGGCCCGCCGTCCGACGACGGTGTCGGAATGCGTCGTGGCAGGGCTGACGACCCGTGCGCGTCCGGAGGGCCCGAAGGCTCCGGACGGCCGGGCCGTCCTGGTTCCACCTAGGAGCCGGGTCGCTTCCCGGTGGGGGTGTCATCCGCGCAGTGGACCACGTCGTCGACCGGCGAGAGGCGCTCTAGCTTGCGGGCTTCGTTGACCATCACCAACAGTGCTTCCAGGGCCTGGGCCGAGAGGCCGTCGGCCCGCAGGGCGATGCTGCGCACCCGTGCGTCGCGCAGCGCGAGCATCGCCTTGAGCTGGGTGTCGACCCGGTCGGCCACGTCCTCGCTCAGGAAGTACTCGGCCGGCACGCCGAAGAACTTGGCCAACACGGTGAGTTGATCGAGCGTCACATTGCGTTTCTTGCCCGTGGCGAGTTCCCACAGGTAGGTGCCCGAGATGGTGCCGCCGGTCGACTCGCGGATCTCCTTGGCCAGCTTGGTGTAGCCGGGTCGCTTCCGTTCGTCGGGGTACATGGTGCCGATCAGTCCCTGGAGCCGCTCGTCGAAGCTCTGGACGGTCGGTCGACCGGCCGGTGAATCAGCACTGGTCATCTGTTGCCCCTCCCTCCAGGGTCGGGCCTGACACCCGGACCCGGAAACTCTGCGGGCCCACTCTCCCACGGCCGTGCTGCTGTCCGCCATAGTTGACAGCTGTTGCCAACCATGGCGTACGCTGCCGAACCTGAGGGTCAGTCATGGCGCACTCAAGGCCGGGTGGAGGGGCTGGAGGCGGTTCCCGTCGGGGAGTGAGGGCGAGGAGGGGTGGCACCGCCGTGTCCAGGCGTCGCGGTCCGCTTCGTCATGCCCGCACACCCGTCGATCCCCCCGTTCGCCGGCTTCGGGTCCTCAGCCGCACAACCGTCGACCGGACCACCGGTCAGCGGCTATCGGGCGTTGAGAACGGGGGAGTCAATGCAAGTTCTTTTGGCCGAATCCGATGCGGGCCACGCCGGCACCCTGCAGCAGAGTCTCCGGCGGCACGGCTACGACGTGGGGATCGCCTCCAACGGGGTGGCCGCCCTGGAGGCGCACCGCGAGTACGACCTGATGTTGCTCGGGCTGGAACTCATCGACATCGACGGCCTGGAGATCTGCCGGGCGGTCCGTGCGTCGAGCGAGATCCCCATCATCGCGCTGACCGCCCGGGACACCGAACTGGACCGGGTGCTGAGTCTGCAGGCCGGCTGTGACGACTGCCTGGCGAAGCCCTACGGATTCCGGGAGCTGGCCGCCCGCATCGAGGCCGTCATGCGCCGGTCCCGGCGTCAGCCGCCGAGTGTTCACCGAATTGTTCGCGGGCCTTTGAGTATTGACCGGGAAAGCCGCGAGGTGCGCCTCGACGGGCGCTCGATCGCCATGACCAGAAAAGAATTCGACCTGCTTCATATTCTGGCGTCCGAGCCCCGGGCGGTGCTTTCCCGGGAACGCCTGATGTCCGAAGTCTGGAAGGAGACGAGAGGGACCGGGGCGGTGGGCCGTCAGGTCAGTCGGACCCTCGACACCCACGTCAACATGGTGCGCCAGAAGCTCGGTGACCACGAATGGATCGTGACCGTGCGAGGCGTGGGATTCCGTTTCGGCCACTACTAGTCCCGCGTAGTCCCGCATGGTCCCGCGCCGGTCCCCGTACCGGCCCCCACACCCCCGATCTCACCGACACCGCCGCCCCCCGGGGCGGTACGACGGCCGGGCCCGCACCGCATTCGCGCGGTGCGGGCCCGGCCGTCCGTCGTTCCGGGCCCGGCCGTTCCGGCGGCTCGGACCCCCGGGTGCGCCGCCGGTCCCGGGCGTCGTTCCGCCCTCGTGTGACGCTCGACACAATTGTCGTTCCACTGACCCATGGCTTGCCCGGCGCTGCTGTTTTGACATTCCCCTGACCTAGCCCTTTCACGGCCGCGGATAAGGCCCTTGACTTCCCCCGGGTCAACGAACAATCTCTTCGAAGGCTCGATTGCGCGGTGCCGGGGCCGGCCGGTCGAAGTCCGTCCAGGAATTCCAACAGCAGCCAGGGGGAACACATGGATGCGTCAGTCATTGTGGTGGGGGCGGGCCCGGCGGGATTGATGCTGGCCGGTGAACTACGCCTCGGTGGCGCCGACGTGATCGTGCTGGAAAAGAATGCGCAGCCCACCGGTGAGTCCCGTGGTCTCGGTCTGAGCATCCGCACCATGGAGGTATTCGACCAGCGCGGACTGCTGTCCCGTTTCGGAAATGTCGAGACCAGCGGCCAGGGGCACTTCGGTGGTGTCCCGGTCGACTTCGACGAACTGGACAGCAGCCGGCTGCCGGCCAAGACGGTCCCCCAGTCCCGGACCGAGGAGGTCCTGGAGGCCTGGGCCCGGGAACTGGGCGCCGACATCCGCCGCGGCCACGAGGTGCTCGCGGTGCACGACGGCGGTGCCGAGGTCGAGGTCGAGGTCGTCGGCCCGGCCGGTGCGTCCCGGCTGCGGGCCGCGTACCTGGTCGGCTGTGACGGCGGGCGCAGCGTCATCCGCAAGGCCGTCGGCTTCGACTTCCCCGGTTGGGCGGCGACCCGCGAGCTGTTCCTGGCCGACGTCCGCGGCCTGGACCTCGAACCGCGGATGATCGGCGAGACCGTGCCCGGCGGCATGGTGATGGTCGGACCCCTCGGTGACGGGATCCACCGGCTCATCGTGGGGGAGCGCGACGCCCCGCCCCGGCGGCGGACCGAGCCGCCCGCCTACGCGGAGATCGCCGCCGCCTGGCAGCGGCTGATCGGCACCGACATCTCGCACGGCGAGCCGGTCTGGCTCAGCTCGTTCTCCGACGCGGCCCGCCAGGTGTCCGAGTACCGGCGCGGCCGGGTGCTGCTGGCCGGCGACGCGGCGCACATCCACCTGCCGGCCGGCGGCCAGGGCCTGAACACGAGCGTCCAGGACGCGGTGAACCTGGGCTGGAAGCTGGCCGCGGTGGTGCGCGGCACCGCCCCGGAGGACCTGCTGGACACCTACCACGGCGAGCGCCACCCGGTGGGCCGGCGCCTGCTGATGAACACCCGGGCCCAGGGGGTGCTCATGCTCGGCGGCGACGAGGTCCAGCCGCTGCGCGAGGTACTGGGCGAACTGCTCGGGTTCGACGGGGTGAACCGCCATCTGGCCGCCATGGTCAGCGGGTTGGAGATCCGCTACGACGTCGGATCGGACGGCCACCCGCTGCTGGGCCGCCGGCTGCCGCCGCTCGGACTCGACACCGCGGCGGGCCCCACCACCGCCACCGAACTGCTGCACCCGGCCCGTGGCGTGCTGCTGGACCTCACCGCCGACCCCGCGCTGCGCGAGGCCGTCGGACCGTGGTCCGACCGCGTCGACCACTGCGTCGCCACGGTGCGCGACCTCCCGGACGACAGCCCGCTCAAGGCCACGGCGGCCGTCCTGGTCCGCCCCGACGGGCACGTCGCCTGGACCCCCGAAAGCCACCAGGAGCCGACGGCCGCGCTCCGGCGCTGGTTCGGCCCCGCCCGCTAGCGGGCCCCGCCGACCAGACCCTGCCCGACCGACGGCCCAGCTCGACCGAAGGAGAAGCTCTGTGCACAGCAACCTGATCGTCGCCCGGATGGAGATCGGCTCCAGCAACGAGGTGGCCCGCCTCTTCGGTGCGTTCGACGAGACCGACATGCCGCACCGCATGGGCACCCGGCGCCGCCAGCTGTTCGCCTACCGCGGCCTGTACTTCCACCTCCAGGACTTCGACGGTGAGCACGGCGGCGAGCGCATCGAGACGGCCAAGGAGGACCCCCTGTTCGTGCAGATCAGCCAGGACCTCAAGCCGCACATCGAGGCCTACGACCCCGACACCTGGCGCTCGCCCTCCGACGCCATGGCCACGCGCTTCTACCACTGGCAGGCGCAGTGATGGCCGGACGCCGGGTCGTGATCACCGGGGTCGGGGTGCTGGCCCCGGGCGGCATCGGGACCAAGAACTTCTGGACGCTGATCAGCGAGGGCCGGACGGCCACCCGCGGGATCACCTTCTTCGACCCCGCGCCGTTCCGCTCCCGGGTCGCCGCCGAGGTCGACTTCGACCCCTACGAGCACGGCCTGCGGCCGCAGGAGGTCCGCCGGATCGACCGGGCCGGCCAGTTCGCCGTGGTCGCCGCCCGCGAGGCGGTGGCCGACAGCGGGCTGGAGCTGGACCAGCTGGACCCGGCCCGCACCGGCGTCACCATCGGCAGCGCGGTCGGCGCCACCACCGGTCTCGACGACGAGTACCGGGTGGTGAGCGACAGCGGCCGGCTCGACCTGGTCGACCACCGCTACGCCCCCAAGCACCTCTACAACTTCTTCGTGCCCAGCTCCTTCGCCACCGAGGTCGCCTGGTCGGTGGGGGCCGAGGGCCCGGTGACCGTGGTCTCCACCGGATGCACCTCCGGGCTGGACTCGGTCGGGCACGCCGTCGAGCTGATCCGCGACGGATCGGCCGACGTGATGATCGCCGGTGCCACCGACGCGCCGATCTCGCCGATCACCATGGCCTGCTTCGACGCGATCAAGGCGACCACCTCGCGCAACGACGACCCCGAGCACGCCTCCCGGCCCTTCGACGCCACCCGCAACGGGTTCGTCCTCGGCGAGGGGGCCGCCGTCTTCGTCCTGGAGACCCTGGAGCACGCCCGGCAGCGCGGGGCCACCGTCTACGCCGAGATCGCCGGCTTCGCGACCCGCTGCAACGCCTTCCACATGACCGGGCTGCGCCCGGACGGCCTGGAGATGTCCGAGGCGATCGACACCGCGCTGGCGGAGGCCCGGCTGGACGCCGAGGGGATCGACTACATCAACGCCCACGGCTCGGGCACCGTGCAGAACGACCGGCACGAGACCGCGGCGTTCAAGCGCAGCCTGGGCGAGCACGCCCGCCGGGTGCCGGTGAGTTCGATCAAGTCCATGGTCGGCCACTCGCTGGGCGCGATCGGCTCGATCGAGATCGCCGCCTCGGTGCTGGCGATCCGGCACGACGTCGTCCCGCCGACGGCGAACCTGCACACCCCGGACCCCGAGTGCGACCTGGACTACGTGCCGCTCACCGCCCGGGACTGGCGCACCGACGCGGTGCTCACCGTGGGGAGCGGGTTCGGCGGGTTCCAGAGCGCGATGGTGCTGACCGACGCGGACAGGAGCAGGGCATGAGCAGCACGTCCGTCGTGGTCACCGGACTGGGCGTGACCGCTCCCAACGGGCTGGGCGCCGAGGAGTACTGGGCCGCCACCCTGGAGGGCCGCAGCGGCATCGCCTGGATCACCGCCTTCGACCCGAGCGACTACCCGGCCAAACTGGCCGGCCAGATCGACGGGTTCGTGGCGGCGGACCACCTGCCCAGCCGGCTGCTGCCGCAGACCGACCGGATGACCCAGCTCGCGCTGGTGGCCGCCGACTGGGCGCTCGCCGACGCCGGGGTGGACCCGCAGACCCTGCCCGCCTACGACATGGGCGTGGTGACGGCCAGTTCCTCCGGCGGCTTCGAGTTCGGCCAGCGGGAACTGCAGAAGCTGTGGTCCCTGGGCGCGCGGCACGTCAGCGCGTACCAGTCCTTCGCCTGGTTCTACGCGGTCAACACCGGGCAGATCTCCATCCGGCACGGCATGCGGGGGCCGAGCGGCGTCCTGGTCAGCGACCAGGCCGGCGGCCTCGACGCGATCAGCGTCGCCCGGCGCCAGATCCGCAAGGGCAGCCGGCTGATCGTCACCGGCGGCGTCGACGCCTCGATCTGCCCGTGGGGCTGGGTGGCGCAACTCGCCGGGGAGCGGCTGAGCACCAGCGAGGACCCGGAACGGGCCTACCTCCCGTTCGACGCCGACGCCGCCGGCCACGTGCCCGGCGAAGGGGGCGCACTCCTCGTCCTGGAGGCCGCCGACGCCGCGCGCGAGCGCGGTGCGGAGGTCTACGGCGAGATCGCCGGGTACGCCGCTACCTTCGATCCGCGCCCCGGCAGCGGACGCGCGCCCGGTCTCCGCCGGGCGATCGAACTCGCCCTGGCCGACGCCGAGATGACATCGAATCAGATCGACGTGGTGTTCGCGGACGCGGCCGGGCTGCCCGACCTGGACCGGATCGAGGCCGAGGCGATCACCGCGGTCTTCGGCCCGCGCGGAGTGCCGGTCACGGCGCCCAAGACGATGACCGGGCGGCTCTACTCGGGGGCGGCTCCGCTGGACGTCGCCTGCGCGCTGCTGTCCCTGCGCGAGGGCGTGATCCCGCCCACCACCGGTACCTCCCCCGACCCCGACCACCAGCTCGACCTGGTGACCGGCAGCCCGCGCGAGACGCGGCTGCGCACGGCGCTCGTGCTGGCCCGCGGCCACGGCGGCTTCAACTCCGCCCTGGTCGTGCGTGCGGCGCGCTGACCCGTCCACCACCAACCCGAGAACGCGACATCCAAGGAGCGACATGACTGCCCGGGAATTCACCCTGGAGGACCTCAAGCGGATCCTGCGCGAGGCGGCCGGCACCGAGGAGGGCGTCGACCTGGAGGGCGAGATCCTCGACGCCGAACTGGCCGCGCTGGGCTACGAGTCCCTCGCGCTGCTGGAGACCACCGGCCGGATCGAGCGCGAGTTCGACATCACCCTGGACGACTCCGTGGTGACCGAGGCCAAGACCCCGCGCGCGCTGCTGGAGCTCGTGAACGAGCACCTGCTGGCCGTCGCCGCGGCGGCCTGAGCACCGCACCGGTCGCCGCGCCGGAGCACCCGGAGGTCCGGGCCGGCGCCACCCATCACATCAGCCGACGCACCACCAGGAGGGGACATGCCGGACACCGGACAGCGGGTGGCTCTGGTCACCGGAGCCACCAGCGGAATCGGACTGGCGGTGACGCGCGCCCTGGCCGCCCAGGGGCACGCGGTGTTCATCTGCGCCCGTAACGCCGACAACGTGGCCCGTACGGTCGAGGAGCTGCGGGCCGAGGGCCACACCGTCGACGGCGCGCACTGCGACGTCCGGGACCGCGAGGACGTCCGCGCGCTGGTGCGGACGGCGGTGGAGCGGCTGGGCACCATCGACGTGCTGGTCAACAACGCCGGCCGCAGCGGCGGAGGGGTCACCGCCGACATCGACGACGAGCTGTGGGAGGACGTCATCGCGACCAACCTCACCAGCGTCTTCACCCTGACCCGTGAGGTGCTCAACGCCGGTGGCATGCGCGGCAAGGAGCGCGGCCGGATCATCAACATCGCCTCCACCGCGGGCAAGCAGGGCGTGGTGCTGGGTGCGCCCTACTCGGCCTCGAAGCACGGCGTGGTCGGCTTCACCAAGGCGCTCGGCAACGAGCTGGCCCCGACCGGGATCACCGTCAACGCGGTCTGCCCCGGCTACGTGGAGACGCCGATGGCGCAGCGGGTCCGCCAGGGCTACGCCGCCGCCTACGCCACCACCGAGGACGCGGTGCTGGAGAAGTTCCAGGCCAAGATCCCGCTCGGGCGCTACTCGACCCCGGAGGAGGTGGCCGGCCTGGTCGGCTACCTGGCCTCGGACACCGCCGCCTCGATCACCTCCCAGGCGCTCAACGTCTGCGGCGGCCTCGGCAACTTCTGACCGGCAGTCCGCCGCGATCGACCGAAGGAGAACAGCAATGCCCCAGCAGGCTCACCGCGAGGTCGAGCACGAGATCACCGTCGACGCGCCCGCCGAGGCCGTCTACCGGTTGATCGCCGAGGTCGGGAACTGGCCCCGGATCTTCCCGCCGACCGTCTACGCCGACCACGTGGAGCGTGCCGAGGACCACGAGCGGATCCGGATCTGGGCCACCGCCAACGGCGCGGTCAAGAACTGGACCTCGCGCCGCACGCTGGACCCGAAGGCGCTGCGGATCGGCTTCCGCCAGGAGGTCTCCGCGCCGCCGGTCGCCGCGATGGGCGGCGCCTGGATCATCGAGCCGCTCGGCCCGACCGGGTCCCGGGTGCGGCTGCTGCACGACTACCGGGCGATCGACGACGACCCGCAGTCGCTGGCCTGGATCGACGAGGCGGTGGACCGCAACAGCCGTTCCGAGCTGGCCGCCCTCAAGCACAACGTCGAACTCGCCACCGCCGCGGACGACCTGCTGTTCTCCTTCGAGGACACCGTGCAGGTCGCGGGCTCGGCCAAGGACGTCTACGACTTCCTCAACGAGGCCCAGCTGTGGTCCGAGCGGCTGCCGCACGTGGCGACGGTCCGGCTCACCGAGGACACCCCCGGCGTGCAGACCCTGCGGATGGACACCCGCACGGTGGACGGCCACACCCACACCACCGAGTCGATCCGGGTGTGCTTCCCGGACGAGCTGATCGTCTACAAGCAGACCACCCTGCCGGCGCTGATGACCCTGCACACCGGCCAGTGGCGGCTGGTGCCGAACGCGGACGGGGTGTCGGTCACCTCCCAGCACACGGTGGTCGTCAACCCGGAGAACATCGCGGCCGTCCTCGGCGCCGAGGCCGGGGTCGAGCAGGCCCGCCAGCACATCCGGACCGCGCTCAGCGCCAACAGCCGCGCCACCCTGGGGTACGCCAAGGCCCATGCCGAGGGCCGGAGTTGACCATGGACACCCAGGTGATCGTGGTGGGCGCGGGCCCGGTCGGGCTGCTGCTCGCCGCGGAGCTGCGGCTGGGCGGCGTGGAGACGGTCGTGCTGGAGCGGCTGGCCGCCCCGTCGACCGCCTCCCGGGCCTCGACCCTGCACGCGCGCACCATGGAGTTCTTCGACCAGCGCGGCCTGGCGGCCGAGTTGGGCACACCCCCCAACGACGGCGCCGGGCACTTCGGCGGCCTGCCGCTGGACCTGGGCGGGCTGGACACCCGGTACCCGGGCCAGTGGAAGGTGCTCCAGGCCCGCACCGAGGAGTTGCTGCACGCGCGGGCCACCGACCTGGGCGCGCGGATCCTGCGCGGCCACCTGGTCACCGGGCTGCGGCAGCACCCCGACCACGTCGAGGTGGAGGCGCAGGGCCCGGCCGGGCCGGTGCGGCTGCGGGCCGCCTACCTGGTCGGCTGCGACGGCGAGGAGAGCACGGTGCGGCAGCTGGCCGGCATCGACTTCCCCGGCGCCGCGGCCGACAAGGAGCTGCTGCGCGCCGACGTCGACGGCATCGACATCCCCGGTCGGCGCTTCGAACGCTTCCCCACCGGGATGGCCGTCGCCGCCCGGCGTCCGGACGGCGTCACCCGGGTCATGGTGCACGAGTTCGCGTTCCGGCCGGCCCCGCGCACCGGCCCGCCCGCGTTCGCTGAGGTGGCGGCCGCCTGGGCGCGGGTGACCGGGGAGGCCATCGGCCACGGCACCCCGCTCTGGGTCAACGCCTTCGACAACACCTGCCGGCAGGCCGCCCGTTACCGCCTGGGGCGGGTCCTGCTGGCCGGGGACGCCGCCCACCAGCAGATGCCGGTCGGCGGACAGGCGCTGAACCTGGGACTGCAGGACGCCGCCAACCTCGGGTGGAAGCTGGCCGCCGAGGTCCGCGGCCGGGCGCCGGCCGGGTTGCTGGACAGCTACCACGACGAGCGGCACCCGGTCGCCGAGCGGGTGCTGGCCGGCATCACCGCCCAGTCCCACCTGCTGCTCGGCGGTGCCGAGGTGGACGGCCTGCGGGCGGTCTTCGCCGAACTGCTCACCCTGGACGGCGTGGCCGAGCACCTGGCGAGCGGCATCGCCGGACTGGACGTCCGCTACCCGCTCGGCCCGGGGGACCATCCGCTGCTGGGCGCCCGGCTGCCCGCCTTCGAGCTGGCGACCGGTCCGCAGCGCGGGGACGTCCTGCGGCTGCTGCGGACCGGCCGCGGCCTGCTGCTCGCCCTGAGCGGCGACGAGGACCGCACCGCCCGGCTGGCCGCCGAACTCCGGCCCTGGGCCGGGCGGGTGGACCTCGCGGCCGGCTGGCCCGGCCACGGCACCGGTGCCGACCTGGCGGGCCACGACCTGCTGGTCCGCCCGGACGGCCACGTGGTCTGGGCCGACACCTCGGGGGCCCTGGGGCCCGCGCTGCTCCGGTGGTTCGGCGCGCCCACCGGCGACTGACCACCTCACCCCACTCACGAGAAGAGGACGATCATGCCCAAGCTGACCGACAGAACCGCCCTGGTCACCGGCGCGAGCCGAGGCATCGGCCGGGCGATCGCCGAACGGCTGGCCCGGGAGGGCGCGCTGGTCGCCGTGCACTACGGGACCAGTGCGGAGGCCGCCGAGCAGGTGGTCGCCGGCATCCGCGCCGAGGGCGGCCGGGCCTTCGCCGTGCAGGCCGAAATGGGCCCGGCCGAGGGCGTCGACACCCTCTTCGCGAGCCTGGAGGCCCAGCTCAAGGAGCACACCGGCGACACCCGGCTGGACATCCTGGTGAACAACGCCGGCATCATGGGGACCGCCCTGCCGGGGGAGATCACCGACGAGTGGTTCGACCGGATGATGACGGTCAACGCCAAGGCGCCGCTCTTCGTCACCCAGCGGGCCCTGGGCCTGATCCCCGACCACGGCCGCATCATCAACATCTCCTCCGGCCTCACCCGGTTCGCCGCCCCCGAGCAGGTGACCTACGCGATGACCAAGGGCGCGCTGGAGCAGGTCACCCTGCACCTCGCCCGCCACCTGGGCCGGCGCCGGATCACCGTCAACACGGTGGCCCCCGGCAGCACCGACAACGGCAGCGAGGTGTTCCAGAACCCGGAGATCCGGGCGGTCATGTCGCAGTTCAGCACCTTCGGGGACGTCGCCGAGCCGGCGGCGATCGCCGACGTGGTGGCCTTCCTGGCCTCCGAGGACGCGCGCTGGATCACCGGCGCCTTCGTCGACACCAGCGGCGGAACGCTGCTCGGCTGACCCGCACACCCGGCGGACCGCTCCCGGCGGGCCGCTAGCGAAAGGACTCCCACGCATGTTCGGCGAATTCACCGCCACCCTGATCAAGTGCGCCAACTTCGAGGAGATGCGCGCCTTCTACCGGGACCGGCTCGGCCTTCGCACCGTCAAGGAGGGCGAGAACTGGATCACGCTGGACAGCGGCGGCGGCCGCGAGATCGTGCTGGGCGGGGACACCGGCGGGGACACCATGGCCCTCGCCTTCACCGGGGCGGACCTGGCCCGGGCCCGGGAGGCGCTCGCCCCGGTCGACCCCAGCGAGATCGAGCAGCACGACACCATGCACCGCTTCTTCGTCCGGGACCCGGACGGGAACACCGTTCTGATCATCGACTGATCCCGTCGACTCCCTCCTGATCCTGGAGAGTTCGTGAAGATTCTGTTCGTCGCCAGCGGCAGCCCGGCGACGGTGTTCGCGCTGACCCCGTTGGCCACCGCCGCCCGCAACGCCGGTCACCAGGTGTTCATGACCGCGGTGGAGGACATCGTCCCCTACATCGCGGGCGCCGGCCTGCCCGGTGTGGCGGACGCGCCGGCCTCGGTGCGCCGCTTCGTCACCACCGACCGCGCCGGCAATCCGGTCCGGATGCCCCGGACCAAGCAGGAGGAGCTGGAATTCGCCGGCGGCTGGTTCGGCCGGATGGCCGCGGCGAGCATGCCGGCGCTGGTGGAGCTGACCGAGCGCTGGCGCCCGGACCTCGTGGTCGGCGGCTCGATGTCCTTCGCTGCCGCGCTGATCGCCGCCCGGCTCGGCGTGCCCTACGTCCGGCAGGCCTGGGACACCGGCGACGCCTGGCGCACCGACCCGGCCGCCGGCGTCGAACTGCGCCCGGAGCTCACCGAGTTGGGACTGGACCGGCTGCCCGCGCCGGACCTGTTCATCGACATCTGCCCGCCGGGGCTGCGCCCGGCGGACGCCCCGCCCGCCCAGCTGATGCGGTGGGTCCCGGCCAACGGGCAGCGCCCGCTGGAGCCGTGGATGTACACCCGCGGCGAGCGGCCGCGGGTGGTCATCACCTCCGGCAGCCGGCTGGTGGTCGCCAAGAAGACCAGCTTCGTGCGCGAGCTGGTGGGCGACCTCGCCCCGCTGGGCGCGGAGATCGTGATCGCCACCCTGGACGAGGCCGCCGAGGAACTGCGCGCGCAGTTGCCCGGCGTGCGCGTCGGCTGGGTGCCGCTCGACGTGGTCGCCCCCACCAGCGACCTGATCATCCACCACAGCGGCGGGGTCACCGCCCTGACCGCGATGAACGCCGGGGTCCCGCAGCTGGTGGTCCCGCAGGGCGGCAACTTCGTCGAGGCGGCGGAGCGGATCGCCGACTTCGGCGCCGCGATCAGCCTGGAGCCCGGCCAGGACACCGCCGAGGACGTCCGCAAGGCCGCCCTGACGCTGCTCAACGAACCGTCCTACCGGGAGCGGGCCGGTGAGCTGGCGGCCCAGATCGCCGCGATGCCCCCGGCCGCCGAGGTGGTCGGCGCGCTGGAGCGCCTGGCCGCCCGGCACTGACCCGAGTCCGACCCCCCTGACCCGAGTCGAACCCCCCCCCCTGACCCACCCACCCATCGAGCCGTGGAGGCGACAACCATGCAGGAGAACAACCAGATCCGGATCGTGATGGCCATGCCGGGCACCGGCGGCCCGTCGGCGGCCCCGCTGGTCCAGGCGCTGAACGACGGCGGCATCGAGACCTTCACCGGACCGCTGAACACCGTCGAGCAGGTGGTGGAGGCCGCGATCGAGAAGAACGCCGACGCGGTCTGCATCTCCAGCGTGCAGGGTGAGCACCACACGCTGTTCGCCCGGACCATCGAGCTGCTCCGTGAGCGCGGGGCCGACCGGGTCACCGTGTTCGGCGGCGGCGTCATCCCGCTGTCGGACGTGCCGGCGTTGAAGGAGCTCGGCGTCGCGCAGGTCTTCACCGCCGGGACGGTCCTGCCGTCGGTGGCCCGCTGGGTCCACGAGAACGTCAAGCCGGGCGCGGGCGCCAAGTAGCGCCCCCACGTGGTGGGCCGCGCCCGCGTCGGCCCACCACGCCCCCAACCCACCCCGGCAGGAGAGTCAGATGCGCGTCCTCTTGATCACCACACCGGTGTCCACCCACCTCACCCCCCTCGTTCCGCTGGCCTGGGCGATCCGGGCGGCCGGCCACGAGCTGCTGGTCGCCGGACGCACGGACGTGATGGCGGCCGCCGCGTCGGCCGGCCTGAACGCCGTCGAAATCGGCGGCCCGATGAACGTCGACGAGAAGCTGGCGAGCCGGCTCGCGCCGGGCCTGCGGCCGTTGGAGTCCGGCCCGCGGCCGGACCTGGAGCTGCTGACCAACATCGGGCGGCTGTGGATGCCGGCGACCCTTGAGGCGCTGCCGCAGTACCTGGAGGTGGCCCGGCGGTTCGCCCCGGACCTGATCGTCGCCGACACGCTCGAGTACCTCTCGCTGCTGCTGGGCGAGGAGCTCGGGATCCCGGTGGTCCACCACCGCTGGGGGGTCGACCCGGTCTCCGGCCAGGCCCGCACCGCCGGCCGGGACGGTCTGCGGGAGGCCTACGAGCGCCTCGGCCTGACGGACCTGCCGGACCCGACGCTGCTGCTGGACCCGTGCCCGCCCAGCCTCCAGCTGCCGGACATCGCCCCGGGCGCCCCGATCCGCTTCGTGCCGTTCAACGGCAACGGGGCGATGCCCGAGTGGCTCCGCGACTCCCCGGCCGGCGGGGACGGACGCAAGCGGGTGGTGGTCTCGCTGGGCGGGCGCACCATCGAGTACAACGGCGAGGGCCTGTTCCGGCACCTCGTCGAGGCCTTCGACCGACTGCCGGACGTGGACGCCGTGGTGACGGTGCAGCCGGAGTACCACGCCGCGCTGGGCCCGCTGCCCGCCAATGTGCGGCTGGTCGAGCCCGCCCCGCTGACCTTCCTGCTCGACTCCTGCGCGGCGGTGGTCCACCACGGCGGCGCGGGGAGCGCGATGACGGCGACCCGGTACGGCCTGCCGCAGCTCGTCCTGCCCCAGGTGGTCGACCAGTTCTGGTGCGCCGAACAGCTGGCCGGGGCGGGCGCCGCCCTCGCCCTGGACGACGCGGCCGCGCAGGACGACCCCGCCCGGGTGAGCGAGGCCGTGCGGGACCTGCTCGACGACCCGCGCTACGCCAAGGCGGCCGGCGAGCTGGGCACCGAGATGGCCGGCATGCCCTCGCCGGCCCGTGTGGTCGCCGACCTCGAACAGCTGACCCGATGACCAGTCACCCCAGGAGGAACCCGCCGATGGGACCCAGCCCCGCCGAGCACGCCCAGCTGCGCCCCCGCGAGGACGCCGCGCTGGCCGACCGGCTCGCCCGCTCCGCCGCCGCCGTGGCCGGTTCGCACCTGGCCACCGGGGACTTCGCCGACTGGCTCGCCGGCCGCGGCCGGGCGCACCGGTTCGAGGTCGACCGGATCCCGTTCGCCGAGCTGGAGGGCTGGTCCTTCGACGAGGCCACCGGGAACCTCGGGCACCACAGCGGGCGTTTCTTCAGCGTCGAGGGCCTGCGGGTCACGCTCGGCGACGGACCGGTCCGGCACTGGGAGCAGCCCATCATCAAGCAGCCCGAGGTGGGCATCCTGGGCATCCTGGTCAAGGAGTTCGACGGGGTGCTGCACCTGCTGATGCAGGCCAAGATGGAGCCCGGCAACCCCAATCTGCTGCAGCTGTCGCCGACCGTGCAGGCCACCCGCAGCAACTACACCAAGGTGCACAAGGGCAGCGACGTCAAGTACATCGAGTACTTCACCGACCCGGCCCGCGGCCGGGTGCTGGCCGACGTGCTGCAGTCCGAGCACGGCTCCTGGTTCTTCCGGAAGTCCAACCGCAACATGCTGGTCGAGGCGGTCGGCGAGGTCCCCGAGCACGAGGACTTCTGCTGGCTGACGCTCGGCCAGGTGAACGAGCTGCTGCACCGCGACAACGTGGTCAACATGGACTCGCGCACGGTGCTGTCCTGCATCCCGGTGGCGGACCCGCAGCCGCGGGCGCTGTTCGAGGACACCGAGGTGCTGTCCTGGTTCACCGCCGAGCGCTCCCGCCACGAGGTGTCGGCGGAGCGGATCCCGCTGGCGTCCGTGCAGGGCTGGCAGCGCGGTGAGTCCTCCATCGACCACCAGGACGGCCGTTTCTTCCGCGCCGTGGCGGTCCGGGTCCGGGCCGGCAGCCGGGAGGTGGCCAGTTGGACCCAGCCGCTGTTCGAGCCGGTCGGGCGGGGGGTGACCGCCTTCCTGACCCGGACCGTCGACGGCGTGCGGCACGTCCTGGTGCACGCGCGGGTCGAGGGCGGCTTCCTCGACACGGTCGAGCTCGGCCCCACCGTCCAGGCCACCGAGGGCAACCACGCGCACCTGCCGGCCGAGGACCGTCCGCCCTTCCTGGACGCGGTGCTCACCGCCGGGCCGGACCGGATCCACTACCAGGCCGTCCACTCGGAGGAGGGCGGCCGCTTCCTGAACGCCGAGAGCCGCTACCTGATCGTCGAGGCGGACGAGCGGACGGCCGCGGCACAGCCGCCGGAGGGCTTCCGCTGGGTCACCCCCGGCCAGCTCACCTCGCTGGTCCGGCACGGCCACTACGTCAACGTGCAGGCGCGCACCCTGCTGGCCTGCCTCAACGCCACGGCGGTACCGGCCCGATGAAGCCGCTGCGCCTGGGCGTCATGGGCTGCGCCGAGATCGCCCGCCGCCGGATGCTGCCTGCGATGGCGGCCGACGAGCGGATCGAACTGGTGGCGGTCGCCAGCCGGGACGGCCGCACGGCGGCGGAGACGGCCCGGCCGTACGGCTGCCGACCGGTCACCGGCTACGCCGAACTGCTCGGCCTGGCCGAGCTGGACGCGGTCTACGTCCCGCTGCCCGCCGCGCTGCACGCCGAGTGGGTGGCGGCGGCGCTGGACGCCGGCAAGCACGTGCTGGCCGAGAAGCCGCTCACCACGGAGGTCGACCGGACCCGTGAGCTGGTCGGGCTGGCCGAGCGGCGCGGTCTGGTGCTGATGGAGAACGTGATGTTCGTCCACCACCCCGGGCACGAGGCCGTCCGGCGGCTGGTGGCCGACGGCGCGATCGGTGAACTGCGGTCGTTCCGGGCGGCGTTCACCATCCCGGCGCTGCCGTCGACCGACATCCGGCACCGGCCCGAGCTGGGCGGCGGCGCCCTGTGGGACGTCGGCGTCTATCCGCTGCGGGCGGCCCTGCACTTCCTGGGGGACCGGCTGCAGGTGCTGGGTGCCACGCTGGAGACCGTCCCGGGCCGGCAGGTGGAGACCGGCGGCGCGGTCCTGCTGCGGACGCCCGAAGGCGTCACCGCGCAGCTGGAGTTCGGCATGGAGCACGCCTATCGCTCGGGCTACGAGCTGGTCGGCAGTACCGGTCGGATCGCCCTGGAGCGGGCCTTCACCCCGCCCGCCGACCACCGGCCGGTGCTCCGGCTGACCGGCGCCTCGGGCACCGAGGAGATCGAGCTGCCGGCCGCCGACCAGGTCGCGCTCACCCTGGCGGCGTTCACCGCGGCGGTGCGGGCCGGCGCCGGCGCCGCGGCCGGGGACTGCCTGGCGCAGGCCGACCTGCTGGACGCGGTGCGCCGCGCGGCGGTGCGCTGAGGGTCCTGGCCCGGTCCGGCCGATCGTGCCGGACCGGGCCGAGCCGGTCACCGGCCGCCGGTGTGCGCGGCGGCCAGCAGTTCCAGTCCGAGGTCCAGCAGGGCCTTGCGCTTCTCCTCGGCCTCGCCGGGCAGGGCGTAGAGCGAGAACGCACCGAAGTGCACCGTCATCAACGCGCTGGAGGCCCTGACCTGGGCCTCCAGTGGCGCTTCCGGCAGGTAGATCAGCCGGGCCAGGGCGGCCACCCGGTCGTTCAGCGTCTGACCGATGCTCAACTTGCGCAGGGCCGACTGGTTCTCCTGCATCAGCCGGAAGAGCGGGGCGGCGGCGGTGAGCGTCTCGCTGTACCGGGTGAGCAGCTCCTGCCGGGTCCGCAGGGTCGGGGGCTGCTGCTCGCCCCAGGCGATCAGCTCGTCGATCGGGCCGCCCAGTCCCTCGGCGACGCTGACCAGGATGTCCTCCTTGGACTTGAAGTGGTAGTAGAGCGCGGCGTGGGTGACGCCCAGTTCCTCGGCGATCTCCCGTAGCGAGGCGGCCTCGTAGCCGCGCTCCAGGAAGTGCCGCAGCGCGATCTCCTGGATCTCCCGACGGGTGTCCCTCCTGCGGCTGCGGGTGTTCGCCGTGGTTGCCCGGGTGGCCAATGTCCGTCCCACCTTCCTTACTTGACGTTTGGTAAGTAGAGCCCCTACCTTCTCCATCGTACCCAATTAACCAACCGGTAAGTAAGTGGCCGTGCGGGGGAGACCCGTGTGGTCCTGAAGGGGCGTGGACGCCATCTCGCAGAACCCGACGCCGGCCGTCGTGCCGGTCCCGCCGCCGCCGACCCGCGCCACGTACGTCGTGATGGCCGCGGCGGTGCTGGCGATGCTGCTCGCCTCGCTGGACAGCCTGATCCTGGGCACCGCGATGCCCACCATCGTCGGCGACCTCGGCGGCCTCGACCACCTCTCCTGGGTGGCCTCCGGCTACATGCTGGCCACCGCCGCCGCCACCCCGATCTGGGGCAAGCTCGGCGACATGTACGGCCGCAAGGGCTGCTTCCTCGCCTCCATCACGCTCTTCCTGGTGGGCTCCGCCCTCTGCGGCCTCGCCCAGTCGATGGGCCAGCTGATCGGCCTGCGGGTGCTGCAGGGCCTGGGCGGCGGCGGTCTGATGGTCGGCGCGCTGTCGCTGATCGGCGAGCTGGTCACGCCGCAGGCCCGGGGCAAGTTCCAGGCCATGGCCTCGACCTCGATGGGGGCCGCGATGGTCGCCGGACCGCTGGTCGGCGGCTTCCTCACCGACCACCTCGGCTGGCGCTCCTGCTTCTACGTCAACGTGCCGATCGGCGTGCTGGCCCTGGTGATGATCGCCGTCGCGCTGCGGATCCCCGCCCGCCGCGCCTCCGGGCGGATCGACTACCTGGGCGCCGTCCTGCTGTCGACCGCGATCGTCTCGCTGGTGCTGATGACCACCTGGGCCGGCACCAAGTACGACTGGGTGTCGGTGCAGATCATCGGTCTCGGGGTGCTCGCCGTCGCCGCCACCGTGGGGCTGATCGCCGTCGAGCGCCGGGTCGCCGAACCGGTGCTGCCGCTCGCCATCTTCCGCAGCCGCAACTTCTGCTGGGCGAACGTGCTGGCCTTCCTGAGCGGCTTCGTGATGGTCGCCGCGATGACCTTCCTGCCGATCTTCCAGCAGACCGTGCAGGGCGCCTCGGCCACCAACGCCGGCCTGCTGATGCTGCCGCTGCTGCTGTCGATGGTGGCCGTCAACCTGTTCGCCGGTCAACTCATCTCCGGCAAGGGCGACTTCACCCGCTACGCGCTGATCGGCTCGGCGCTGATCGCGCTCGGCGTCTTCCTGCTCTCGCTGATGGACATCGGGACCGGCCCGTGGGTCACCGGCGCCTACATGGCCGTGTTCGGCGCCGGCCTGGGCTTCGCGACGCAGGTGACCCTCTCGGTCGGCATGGAGAGCGTGGGGCGGGCCCACCTCGGGGTGTCCTCCTCCACCGTCACCCTCTCCCGCACCCTCGGCGGCTCCTTCGGCGTCTCGCTGGCCGGCATCGTCTTCGCCCAGCAGATGGCCGACGGCGCCAAGAAGATGGCCGGCGGCCACGGTGGTCCGGGTGGTCCGGGCGGTCCCGGCGGCCCCGGCGCCCACCCCGCGCCCTCCGCCGGTGCGCACCTGAGCGCCGAGAGCCTGCGCGCCCTGCCGGCCGCCGCCCGCGACGCCTACGAGCACGCCGTCGCCAGCGGCACCCACCAGGTCTTCGTGTACTGCACGGTGGCCGGCGTGCTGGCCTTCGCGAGCGCCTGGTTCATCCGCACCCGCACCCAGGTCGCCGCGGTCGCCGCCGCCGCTGCCGCTGCCGCCGCGGCGAAGATGCCCTCCGCCGAGTCCGCGGCGGCCCACTGACCGGGCGCCGCCCGGCGGAACCCATCGAGGGAACGGGAAATACCATGCGGATAGCCGAGACCGGCATTCCCGGCGTGTACGTGGTGGAACCGAAGCTGCTCGTCGACGAACGCGGCTCGTTCTTCGAGTCGGTGCGCACCGAGGAGCTCGGCCGGATCGTCGGAGAGCCGTTCGTGCCGCGCCAGATCAACTATTCGGTGTCCCGGCGCAACACGCTGCGCGGACTGCACAGCGTGACCATTCCGCCGGGCCAGGCGAAGTTCGTGTCGTGCGTGCGCGGTGCGCTGCGGGATTTCGTGGTCGATCTCCGGGTCGGCTCGCCGACCTTCGGCCGGTACGAAAGCAACCTGTTGGACGACGCCACCGGGCGGGCCGTCTACATTCCCGAGGGCGTCGCCCACGGATTCCTCGCGCTGACCGACGACAGCTGCATCTGCTACGTGCTGTCCAGCGCCCACGTCCCGGGCACCCAGATCGACATCGATCCGCTGGACCCGGACCTCGCCATCCCGTGGGGATTCACCGAACTGCCGGTGATCTCCCCGAAGGACCGGTCCGCTCCCTCGCTGGCCGACGCCCTGTCGGCGGGCATCCTCGCCGAGTGGCGGCCGCGGCGGGCCTGACGGCCACCGACGGCCCCGGCCACCCGCCGGCCCCCGCACGACCCCCGTGCCCCGGTCGGACCCACACCCCTGAGGTGGGTCCGAGCGGGGCATCCGGCGTTTCCGGGACGGCCGGCCGCGCCCGCCGTCGCGGCGGCCGCCGAAAACCCCGGCGCGTGATCTGCGCCACATTTTGCACTGCGCTGACATTCCGCTTGCGGGGCGTTTTCAAATTGACCCGGGCCTGGCCCGGCCATGACCTGACCGGAATTTCCTTCCCTTGACGCCGGAGAAGGCAGGCCAGAGGATATTCGTGTCACCTCGACGCGGTTGTGCGGGCGAATACGGCTCCCCATCGCACCGGTTCGAGAAATTGACCGACATAATCCCGCCGCCCGTTCCGCTGGAATTTGGAACCCGTCCAGGACTAGGGAAAACGATGCGCGCTCTCTTCGTCGTCACGCCCGACGGCGGTCATCTGACGCCACTCGCGCCACTCGCTTGGGCGCTCCGTGGCGCGGGGCACGAGGTGCTCGTGCTGGGCCAGCCCGACGTGCAGGCCGCGGCCGCGGGCGCGGGGCTGAGTGCCGCCGGCGTCGGCGACTGGTACGGGATGACCGAGCTGATCCGCGGCAGCCTGCCGTACGGCGGCCGTCCGATCGAGTTCTGGGGGCACCCGTCACGCAACGGCGACCCCGGCAACTTCGCCGCCTTCTGGGCGGCGCACAACGAGACCGTGCTGGCCGGGTACCTGGAGATCGCCCGGGCCTTCGGTCCGGACCTGATCGTCGCCGACGGCCTGGAGTACTGCTCCCTCATCATGGGCGGGCTGTTGGACGTCCCGGTCGTGCACCACCGTTGGGGCGTCGACCCGTTGAGCGGCACCACCCGCGTCCAGGCGCGGGAGGCCCACCGCAAGCTGCTCGACGCCCACGGGCTCGCCGAACTGCCGGACCCCGTCGTCCTCCTGGACCCGTGCCCGCCGTCGCTGCAGTTGCCGGACATCGAGCCGGGCACGCCGATCCGGCACGTGGACTCGCACGGCAACGGCGCGCTGCCCGACTGGCTCCACCAGGAGTGGGTCGACGCGGGCCGGGCCACCGGGCGCCGCCGGCGCGTGGTGGTCTCGGTGGGCCGCAATGTGCTGGCCCTCAACGGTGTGGGGATGGTGGCCGGGATCCTGCGGGCCTGCGGCGAACTGCCCGGGGTCGACGCGATCGCCACCGTCCACAAGGCCTACCGCGAGGAACTCGGCCCGGTGCCGGACAACGTCCGGCTGATCGAGCCCACCCCGCTGAACCTGCTGCTCACCGAGCACGACGTGGTCGTGCACCACGGCGGTGCGGGCACCACCATGAGCGCCACCTGGCGCGGCCTTCCGCAGCTCGTCCTGCCCCAGCTGGCCGACCAGTTCGCCCACGGCCAACGGCTGACCGAGCTGGGGGCCGGCCTCACGCTGGACGAGGCGGAGGATCAGAACAACCCGGCCACGATCACCGCGGCCCTCGCAGACCTGCTGGCCAAGCCCGGCTTCAAGACGGCGGCCGACGAACTGCGCCACGAGATGGCCTGGATGCCCACCCCGGCCCAGGTCGTGCGCGACCTGGAGAAGCTGCTCTGACCCACGGTCGGCACCGCCGGATCGCGCACCGCACTCCACACCCGTGAGGAGAGTCCTTCCATGAAAGCTCTGGTCCTCGCAGGCGGGACAGGGACCCGTCTGCGGCCTTTCAGCTACTCCATGCCCAAGCAGCTCATCCCGGTGGCCAACCGGCCGGTCCTGGAGCACGTGCTGGAGTCCGTCCGTGACCTCGGGGTCACCGAGATCGGGCTCATCGTCGGAGAGCACGAGCAGCAGATCGCCGAGGTGCTCGGCGACGGCGACCGGCTCGGCGTGCGACTGACCTACCTGCGCCAGGACGCCCCGCGGGGGCTGGCGCACACGGTCGCCATCGCCCGCGAGTTCCTGGGCGACGACGACTTCGTCATGTACCTGGGCGACAACATGCTCCCCGAGGGCGTGGCGGACATCGCCGCCGACTTCCGGGCCGCCCGGCCCGCCGCCCAGGTCGTGGTGTACAAGGTCGCCGACCCGCGCGCCTTCGGCGTGGCCGAACTCGGCCCGGACGGCGAGGTGTTGCGCCTGGTGGAGAAGCCCGCCGAGCCGCGCAGCGACCTCGCGCTGATCGGCGTGTACTTCTTCACCCCCGCCATCCACGAGGCGGTGGCCGCGATCCGGCCCAGCGCCCGCGGCGAGCTGGAGATCACCGACGCCATCCAGTGGCTGGTGGAGTCGGGGGCCGATGTGCGGGCCCGCGAGTACAGCGGCTACTGGAAGGACACCGGCCGGGTCGAGGACGTGCTGGCCTGCAACCGCCGCCTGCTCGACGACCTGACCCCGGAGATCGCCGGCGAGGTGGACGAGGCGACCAGGGTGATCGGTCGCGTGGTCATCGAGGCCGGTGCCAAGGTCACCGCCTCCCTGATCGAGGGCCCGGCGATCATCGGCGCCGGCACCGTGGTGGACGCCGCGCACGTCGGCCCGTACACCGCGCTGGGCCGCGACTGCGTGCTGCACGCCACCCACGTCGACGACTCGATCATCCTCGACGGCGCCGAGGTCTCCAACGCCGGTCGGCTGAACGCCTCGCTGATCGGCCGCGCGGCCACCGTCAACTCCGGCGCCCAGGGCGCCGCGCACCACCGGCTCATCGTCGGCGATCACACCCACGTGGAGGTGGCGGCATGAGGCTCCTGGTCACCGGCGCAGCCGGATTCATCGGATCGACCTACGTCCGGGCCATGTTGGACGGTCGCTTCCCGGGGTACGAGGACGCCCGGGTGACCGTGGTGGACAAGCTCACCTACGCGGGCAACCGGGCCAACCTGCCCGCGCACCACCCCCGCCTGGAGTTCGTCCAGGGCGACATCTGCGACCTGCCGCTGCTGCTCGACCTGCTGCCCGGCCACGACGCGGTGGTGCACTTCGCCGCCGAGTCGCACGTGGACCGCTCCATCGAGGCCGCCGCCGACTTCGTGCACACCAACGTGGCCGGCACCCAGAACGTCCTGGAGGCCTGCCTGCGCACCGGTGTCCAGCGGGTGGTGCACATCTCCACGGACGAGGTGTACGGCTCCATCGAGCAGGGCTCCTGGACCGAGGACTGGCCACTGCTGCCCAACACCCCGTACGCCGCCTCCAAGGCGGGCTCCGACCTGATCGCCCGGTCGTACTGGCGGACCCACGGCCTGGACCTGTCGATCACCCGCTGCTCCAACAACTACGGGCCGTACCAGCACCCCGAGAAGCTCATCCCGCTGTTCATCACCAACCTGCTCAAGGGCGAGCAGGTGCCGCTCTACGGCGACGGCCGCAACATCCGCGAGTGGCTGCACGTGGACGACCACTGCCGGGGCATCCAGCTGGTGCTGACCCGCGGCCGGGCCGGCGAGGTCTACAACATCGGCGGCGGCAACGAGCGCACCAACGTCGCCATCACCCACAAGCTGCTGGAGCTGTGCGGCCAGGACGAGTCGCTGGTCCGCCGGGTGGCCGACCGCAAGGGCCACGACCTGCGCTACTCGGTCGACGAGAGCAAGATCCGCGAGGAGCTCGGCTACGCCCCGGAGGTCTCCTTCGAGGACGGGCTGGCCGCCACCGTCGCCTGGTACCGGGACAACCCGGACTGGTGGACGCCGGTCAAGCACCCCGAGCCGTCGGCATGACGGCGTCCGCCGACGGCCGCTCACCGGCCGGACGCCGGGTGGTCGTCCTGGGCGGCAGCGGCTTCCTGGGGCGCCACCTGGGCGCCGCCTTCCGCCAGGCGGGCGCCGACGTCCTCACCGTCTCCCGCACCGCGCCCACGCAGCGCCATCCCACCCCCGGTGTGCGCGCGGCGGCGATGGACCTCACCGGGGCCGGCCCGGAACGGCTGGCGACCCTGCTCGCCGAGGCCGGGGCCGACCTGGTGGTCAACGCCGCGGGCGCGGTGTGGGGAGTCACCCCGGAGGAGATGCAGCGGGCCAACGCCGACCTGGTCGGCGACCTGGTCGAGGCCATGGCCGGACTCCCGGGCCGGCCGCGGCTGATCCAGCTCGGCACCGTGCACGAGTACGGCCCGGGCACGGTCGACCGCGGCACCCCGGAGTCGCACCCCCCGGCCCCGGTCACGCCCTACGGCCGGGTCAAGCTGCAGGCCGCGGACCGGGTGCTGGCCGCCGCCCGGTCCGACGCCCTGGACGGCGTGGTGCTGCGGATCGCCAACATCATCGGTCCCGGCACCCCGCCCGGCAGCCTGCTCGGCGGCCTCGCCGAGCGGGTGGCCCGGCTGCGCGAGGCGCCCGACCCGGACCCGGTGCTGGAACTGGCCCCGCTGCGCGCCAGCCGCGACTTCGTCGACGTCCGGGACGTGGTCGACGCGGTGCTGGCCGTGGCCGCCGCCCCGGCCGACCTGGTCTCCGGGGAGGTCGTCAACATCGGCAGCGGCCGGGCCGTACCGGTCCGGCACGCCGTCGAACGGCTGATCGCCCACAGCGGGTTGGCCCTGCGGCTGGTCGAGCGGGAGGCGGACACCGCCCGCACCGACGCCGAGTGGCAGCAACTGGACATCGCCAAGGCCGCGCGACTGCTCGGCTGGCAGCCCCGCCGCGACCTGGACAGCTCGCTCGGCGCGCTGGTGGCCACCGCATGAGCCCGAATGAGCACCGACACGAGAAGGACGGAGTGGGACATGAGTGACCTTCAGGCGCAGGTGCTCGAACAGGTCCGGGACTACCACCGGGCCCAGGCGGGCACCGGCGTGTTCGAGCCCGGCGTGACCGAGATCTGGCCCTCGGGCGCGGTGCTGGACGAGGAGGATCGGGTCGCGCTGGTCAAGGCCGCCCTGGAGATGCGGATCGCGGCCGGCCCGAACTCCCGCAAGTTCGAGTCGGCGTTCGCCCGCAAGCTCAAGCGCCGCAAGGCGCACCTGACCAACTCGGGGTCGTCGGCGAACCTGCTCGCGGTCTCGGCGCTGACCTCGCACCTGCTGGAGGACCGCCGGCTGCGGCCGGGCGACGAGGTGATCACGGTCGCCGCGGGCTTCCCGACCACGGTCAACCCGATCCTGCAGAACGGTCTGGTGCCGGTCTTCGTCGACGTCGAGCTCGGGACCTACAACACCACCGCGGACCGGGTCGCCCAGGCGATCGGGCCGAAGACCCGGGCGATCATCATCGCGCACGCCCTCGGTAACCCCTTCGAGGTCACCGAGATCGCCCAACTGGCCGACGAGCACGGCCTGTTCCTGATCGAGGACAACTGCGACGCGGTCGGCTCGACCTACGACGGGCAGCTCACCGGCTCGTTCGGCGACCTGTCGACGGTCAGCTTCTACCCGGCGCACCACCTGACCATGGGGGAGGGCGGCTGCGTGCTGACCTCCAACCTGGCGCTGGCCCGGATCGTGGAGTCGCTGCGCGACTGGGGCCGGGACTGCTGGTGCGAGCCGGGCGAGAACGACAAGTGCCTGAAGCGCTTCCAGTACCAGATGGGCACGCTGCCGGCCGGCTACGACCACAAGTACATCTTCTCGCACGTGGGTTACAACCTGAAGGCGACCGATCTGCAGGCCGCGCTCGGGCTCACCCAGCTCGCCCGGATCGACGAGTTCTGCGAGGCCCGGCGGCGCAACTGGCGCCGGCTGCGCGAGGGCCTGGACGGCGTGCCCGGGCTGCTGCTGCCCGAGGCGACCCGGCGCAGCGACCCCAGCTGGTTCGGCTTCGCGATCACCGTGGACCCGGAGGCCTCCTACAGCCGGGCCGGACTGGTCGACTTCCTGGAGTCGCGGCGGATCGGGACCCGCCGGCTGTTCGCCGGCAACCTCACCCGCCACCCCGCCTACATCGGTCAACCGCACCGCGTGGTCGGGGACTTGACCAACAGCGACATCATCACCGAACAGACCTTCTGGGTGGGCGTCTACCCGGCCCTGACCGACGAGATGCTCGACTACGTCGTCTCCTCGATCAAGGAATACGTCGGCGCGTCGGCCGCCTGAGCGGGCGGCCCCCACCTCGAAGGGAGTGATCCATGGAGATCATCGGAAACGGCTTCATCGCGCGAAGTCTCCAGCCGATCGCGGAGAAGTACCCGGACACGGTCGTCCTCGCGGCCGGCGTGTCCTGGGCCAGCGGCACCGCCGCCGCCGACTTCGACCGGGAGGCCCGGCTGCTGCACCGGACCGCCGCCGACTGCCGGCGCACGGGCCGGCGCCTGCTGTTCTTCTCCACGGCCGCCACCGGCATGTACGGGCTGGTGGACGGGCCGGGCCGGGAGGACCTCCCGGTCGTCCCCTGCACGCCCTACGGCGTGCACAAGCTGGCGCTGGAGGAGCAGCTGCGCGACTCGGGCGCGGACCACCTGGTGCTCCGACTCGGACACCTGGTGGGCCCCGGACAGCCGGCCCACCAGCTGCTGCCCACGCTGGTCCGGCAGATCCGCGACGGCGACGTGCGGATCCACCGCGGCGCGGCCCGCGACCTGATCGACGTCGCCGACGTGATCACCGTCATCGACCGGCTGCTCGCCCAGGACCTCTCCGGCGAGATCGTCAACGTCGCCTCCGGCGAGGCCGTACCGGTGGAGCTGATCGTCGACCGGCTGGAACTGGGGCTCGGCTGCACCGCCCGCCGCCACTACCAGGACGCCGGCACCCACCACGTCATCGCCATCGACAAGCTGCGCGCCCTCGTCCCGGAGACCGACCGGCTGGGCTTCGGCCCGCGCTACTTCGAGCGGATCGTCGACGACTTCGCCGCCACGGTCGTCGCCGCGACCGCGTCCTGACGACCGGGCCCCCACCGCCCGCCCCTGGAGAAACCTGATGCGTGTCCTGTTCACCGTGTTTCCCGCCACGGCCCACGTCTACCCGATCGTGCCGCTGGCCTGGGCCCTGCAGAACGCCGGCCACGACGTGCGGGTGGCCATCCACCCGGACGCCGTCGACCTGGTCACGGACGCGGGCCTGACCGCGATCCCGCTCGGCCGGCGGGAGATCCTCTCCAGTGTGGTCGAGTTCAACTCGAACCTCGACCTGCTCGACGGGCTGGACGACAGCTACGTCCTGGACACCGGTGCGGAGACCCCGCGCTGGGAGGCGCAGTGGTACGGCATGACCCAGGTGCTGTCCATGTTCACCCCGCTGCTGCAGGACCTGGTCGACCTCGCCGAGCGCTGGCGGCCCGACCTGGTGCTCTGGGACCCGTTCTGCCCGGTCGCCGCCGTCGCCGCCCGGATCACCGGCGCCGCCCAGGCCCGGATCCTGTGGGGCCAGGACAACATCGCCTGGCTGCGCACCAAGTCCAAGCAGCAGCTGGCGGCCCGCGGCGCGATGCCCGGCGAGGACCCGGTCAACACCCTGATGGCCCCGATGCTGAGCCGCTACGGCCTGGACTACGACGACGAGCTGCTGCTCGGCCAGTGGACCATCGACCCGATGCCGGCCGGGATGCGGCTGCCGCTCGACCTGCCCTACCAGACCCTGCGCCGGGTGCCCTACAACGGGGCGGCCGTCGTCCCGGACTGGGTGCTGGACCGGCTGGACCGCCCGCGGGTCTGCCTCACCCTCGGCGTCGGCGGCCGGGGCCGGCAGGTCTTCCGGGAGAGCGGCGTCTCCTTCCCGGAGATCGTCGCCACGCTCGCTGAACTGGACATCGAGCTGGTCGCCACCATCGACGCCAAGCAGCGCGAGCAGGTCACCACGGTGCCCGACAACGTCCGGCTGGTCGACTACGTCCCGCTCAGCCAGCTGCTGCCGACCTGCTCGGCGATCATCCACCACGGCGGCGGCGGCACCTTCGCCGCGGCGGTGGCCCACCAGGTGCCGCAGCTGATCACGCCCATGCCGTTCTGGGGCGAGCACATCACCGCCCAGTACGTGGCCGACCGGGGCGCCGGCCTGGTCATCCCCAGCGCCGAACTGACCGCCGGGAAGCTGCGCGACCAGCTCTCCCGACTCCTGACGGAGCCCACGTTCGGCGACGGCGTGGCCACCCTGTACCGGGAGATGCGCGAAGCCCCCGGCCCGGCCGAACTGGTGCCGGTCCTGGAGGACCTGACCACCAAGCACCGCAGCTGACCAGCTGCCTGTCGGAAGGAGAGCACCGCCATGTCCGCACCCCTCCCCCGTCTCGCCCTCATCGTGGGCAGCACCCGGACCGGCCGGCTGGGCAACACCGTCGCCCGCTGGTTCCTCGACCAGGCGACCGGCGCCGGCTACCGGGACGTCGACGTCATCGACCTCGCCGAGGCCGACCTGCCCGTGGTGATGCAGGAGTTCGGGGCGACCTCCCGCCCCGCGGCCGTCGAGGCGCTCTCGGTCCGGCTCGCCGCCGCCGAGGCGTTCGTGGTCGTGACGCCCGAGTACAACCACAGCTTCCCGGCCCCGCTGAAGAACGCCATCGACTGGTACCGGAACGAGTGGCACGCCAAGCCGGTCGGCTTCGTCTCCTACGGCGGGATCTCCGGCGGCCTGCGCGCGGCGGAACAGCTGCGCCCGGTCTTCGCCGAGGTCCACGCGGTCACCGTGCGGGACAGCGTCAGCTTCCACCACGCCTGGGAGCAGTTCGGACCGGACGGCCACCCGGTGGACCCGGCCGGGTGCAACCAGGCGGCCAAGACCATGCTGGACCAGCTCGACTGGTGGGCCCAGGCGCTCAACGAGGCCCGCGCCAAGCGGCCGTACAGCGCATGACGGCCGGGAAGCGGGGCACCGCGCCGACCGCCCTGACCGAGGCCGCCGAGCAGGTCGCCCGGGTGGCCGGCGAGCACGCCACCGCCTCGGAGCGGACCCGGACGCTGCACCCCGCGGTCGTCGACGCGATCCGCGGGGCCGGCTTCGCCCGGCACTTCGTGCCCACCGGGTACGGGGGCACCGGCGGCGGGGTGCTGGACCTGACCCGGGCCCTGGTCACCGTCGGCGAGCGGTGCGCCGCCGCCTCCTGGAGCGCCTCGATCGTCGCGGGCCTGAGCCGGATGACGGGCTTCCTGCCCGAGGCCGGACGCGCCCGCGTCTGGCAGGACGGCCCGGACGCCCTGGTGGTCGGCTCGCTCGCGCCGGTCGGCCGGGCCGTGCCGACCGGGGACGGCTGGCAGCTGTCCGGGACCTGGCCCTCGATCAGCGTGGTCGACCACTGCGACTGGGCCCTGTTCCGGGCCGTGGTCGGCGGCGACCCCAAGCACACCCGGGTGTTCGCCGTGCCCCGGGCCGACTTCCTGGTCAAGGACACCTGGACGACCATCGGCATGTGCGGCACCGGCAGCAACACCGTGGTGGTCGACGAGGTCCTGGTCCCGGAGGAACTGACCTTCCCCGCCGACGACCTGCTGAACGGCCGGCCGGACGCGGACCAGCCCTACCACCGGATCCCGCTCCAGGGCCTCAACGGACTGCTGTTCGCCGCCCCCGCCCTGGGCGCGGCCCGCGGGGCCTACGCCCACTGGTCGGGCTACGCCGGCGAGAAGATCCGCAGCCTGCCGGCCAAGCCGGGCGGCTCGGGGCCCAGCCGCACCCACTACGCGACCACCCTGGCCCGCTGCGCGGGGGAGCTCGACACGGTCGAGCTGCTGCTGGAGCGCGTCGCCAGGACCGCCGAGCAGGACGGCGGGCCCGGCCCGCTGGAGGTGGCGCGCAACAGCCGGGACTGCGCGCTGGCGAGCGAACTGCTGGTGACCGCGGTCAACCGGATGTTCGGCAATGCCGGCACCAGCGGCCAGTCGACGACCAGCCCGCTCCAGCGCTTCTGGCGGGACGTCAACAGCGCCGTCACCCACGTCGGCCTCCAGTTCGAGCCGGCCGCCCTCGGGTACGCCGCGCTGGCCGCCGGGCAGTAGCCGGCGGCGGGCCGGTTCCGGGCCGGTCGGCTCCGGGCCGGAACCGGGGGCCGGGTCAGCCCGTGAGCCGGGCCCGGAGCTCGCGCTTGAGCAGCTTGCCGCTCTGGTTGCGCGGCAGCTCGTCGACGAAGTGGACGTGCTTCGGGACCTTGAACGGCGCCAGCCGGCCCCGGACGTGGGCGATCAGCTCCGCCGCCGTGGGTGCGGCCGGGCCGGGGCGGAGCACCACGAAGGCGGTGACCGCCTCGATCCACTTCTCGTCGGGCGCGCCGACCACCGCGACCTCCGCCACGGCGGCGTGGCTGTACACCGCCTCCTCGACCTCCCGGGAGGCGACCAGCACCCCACCGGTGTTGATCACGTCCTTGATCCGGTCGACCACGGTGAGGTAGCCCGCCTCGTCGGCGACCACCAGGTCCCCGGAGTGGAACCAGCCGCCCCGGAAGGCCTCGGCGGTCTGCTCGGGCGCGTCCCAGTAGCCCAGGCACAGCTGCGGCGAGCGGTAGACGATCTCGCCGGGGGTGCCGGGCGGCACCTCGACGCCCGCCCGGTCGACGATCCGGGCCTCCACGAAGAGCACCGGGCGGCCGCAGGAGGCCGGCCGCTCCCGGTGCTCCTCGGGCCGCAGCACGGTGGTCAGCGGCCCGGCCTCGGACTGGCCAAAGCAGTTGTAGAAGCCCACCTGCGGGTAGCGCTCGCGCAGCCGGTCCAGCACGGCCACCGGCATGGCCGAGGCGCCGTACTGCGCCTTGCGCAGCGAGGACAGGTCGCGCCGGTCCAGGTCCGGGTGATTGGCGAGCGGCACCCAGACCGTCGGCGCCAGGAACAGCGAACCGATCCGGTCCGCCTCGATCCGCCGCAGCAGCTCGGGGACGTCGGGCGTCTCCAGCAGCAGCACCGAGGCCCCGACCGCGAGGTAGGGCAGTAGGAAGACCTGCATGGCGGCCGAGTGGTAGAGCGGCATGCAGACCAGCGGGCGGTCGTCCTCGTGCAGGTCGAGGGCGTGGATGGTGGACAGATAGGCGTGCACCAGGGCGCGGTGGGTCATCATCGCGCCCTTGGGCCGCGAGGTGGTGCCGGAGGTGTACAGCAGCTGGACGAGGTCGGTGTCCGCCGCCCCGGCGTCCAGCTCGGGCACCGGACCGGCCATCGCCACGCCCAGCAGGTCGGCGTCGGCCCCGCCGTCGTGCAGCGGCAGCAGGTGCTCGACGGCCAGTCCCGTCCGGACCCGTTCGACCTCCGGGCGCAGCGCCGGGTCGACCAGCACCGCCCGACTGCCGGACTGGCCGAGCAGGTGCCGCAGCTCCTCGCCGGTGAGGGCGTGGTTCACCGGGACGTGCACCAGCCCGGCCCGGGCGCAGGCGAGGAAGCCGATCGCGTACGCGTCGGAGTTGCGCCCGTACGCCGCGACCCGGTCGCCGGGGCGCAGGCCCAGAGCCAGCAGGTGCCCGGCCGCGCGGCTGACCGCCTCGTCCAGCCGCCGGTACGTCCAGCTGCGCTCGGCGAAGGTGAGCGCCGTGCGGTCGGGGGAGCGGCGGGCGCTGCGGCGCAGCAGTCCGTCGACGGTGTCGGCTCGGGGGTCGGTCATGCGTGCGGTCTCGCTTCCGGGTGCGGGGGCGGGGCGGCAGGGCTCGGTCCGGACGGCCGGACCGCAGCAGCAGCCTGCCCACTCCGGGCCGCGCGCACCAGGGGGTGCTGGCCCCTGGGGTGCAAAACCGCGTCAAGACCTCCACCGTTCGTGTACAGCCGCCCGGGCGCGGAGGACAATCGACACAGGCGGGGAGTCCGACGAGGAGGACGGCGATGAAGAGCCTTGAACGCCGCTACGCGGTGACCCTGCCTGGGCCGGTCTGCGGGCACGCCCCACCGGCCGTCGTCGTGGTGCACCGCACCGACGCCCTGGGCCCCGGCGGCGGGCCGGTCTGGGCGAGCTCCGACGGCACGCTCCGGGTGGAGATCACCGGAGAGGTGGCCACCGTCCTGAGCGCCCCCGTCGGCACGGCCCCGCACCCCTGCCTGCACGCCGTCGCCCTGCCCGACCGGGTGGTTCCGGCGTAGAGCATCACATTCGGTCCTCCCCGGTGACGCCCGGTGCCCGGCAGGGCCCGGGCGTTCCGGCGTCGGTGGTGCCGGTTCGGTGGTGGTGGCGTGGAAAGGCCGTGGACAGGGCGGATGTGCGTCCCTATCCTTCTGGCGATCTCTGCGTGTGACCAGCACCGCAGGCGTTTCCGGTGGGGGCCGCGTTGAGTACTGAAGCCGATCGTGTCGAGCCGCGTCCGCGCGTCCTGCGCTGGCCGGCGGGTGATCCCCGGTCGTTGGCGGTGGCGGCGCAGGTGTTGATCGCGGCGCAGACCGCGCTGCAGGTGGTGCTGGCGGCGGCCGGTGGGATCAGGACGGAGCTGTTCCGCCAGTGCGCGCCGCTCAACGCGCCGCTGTTCATCGGCGCCGTGGTGGTGTTCCTCTGCTGGTTCCGGCGCTGCCGGCTCAACGCCGAGCGCTTCGCGCCCCGGACGCACAAGTACTCGACCGGGTTCGCCGTCGGGGCGTGGTTCATTCCGGGGGCGATGTGGTGGATCCCGCGCCAGGTGGCGCTGGACATCTGGCGGGCGAGCCCGTCGGCGGGCGGCGCCTGGTTGATCGACGCGTGGTGGGTCGCCTTCCTCGCCAAGACGGTCGGCGGGGTCGTCCTGGAGCTCACGCTGCCGTTCCAGTACCTGTACTCGCCCTATGACGCCGCGGTCGCGGTGGTGGCCGCGGTGCTGGCGGTCCTGGTGATCCGGGGGACCACGGCCGGCCAGTACGCCGCGGCGAGCGCGGAGCCGGCCGTGCCGCCGTTCGCGGGGTTCTCCGCCCGCTGAACCGCCCGCTGAGCCGCCCGCCGACCCGGGCCGCTAGTCGGCGGTGCGTTGGGCCCGGTGGGCGGCGACCCGGACCCGGGTGGCGCAGCGCGGGGTGCAGTAGCGCTGGGGGGTGCGGCGGCCGGTGTCGATGAAGTGGCGCCCGCAGCCGGGTGCGGCGCAGCGGCCCCAGGCGCAGCTGCCGCGTTCGCTCAGCCACAGGCCGAGCGCGAGGGCGGCGGTGGAGAGCAGCCAGTGGGTGAGGCCGGCGTCGGCGGGGGCCCGGGTGTGCAGGGACCACGGGCGGCCGGGGAGCCGGACCAGGTGGGGGCGGGGCGGGTGGCGGTCGAGGAGGGCGTTGATCGCCTCGGCGGCCCGGTCGACGTCGTCGGTGTCGAGGACGGCGATCACGGCGCCGGTGGCCCGGCACAGCTCCCGGGCGTCGGCGTCGGTGAGCCGGAACGGCGGGCCGCCGTGGCGGTCCAGCAGGGCCTGGAGTTCGGCGGCGTCCGCGTCGGGGTCGGCGCGGACGGTGTTGGCGAGTTCGGCGAGGAAGTGGAGGCCGCGGGGGTTCTCCTCGTCGGGGGTCCTGGTCATGGCCACATGGTAACGTCAAAAACGGAATATAGGCGTTACGGAGGAGTGGCATGCGATATCCGGCATCGACGTCCGTACTCATCGTCGGCGGGGGTCCGGTCGGCCTGACGCTCTCCGTCCTGCTGTCCCGCCACGGGGTGGACCACCTGTTGGTCGAGGCGCACCCCGGCACCTCCCGGCATCCCAAGGCCCGTGGCGTGTCGGCGCGTTCGATGGAGGTGTTCCGGCGCTGCGGGCTGGAACCGGAGATCCGGCGGGCCGGGCTCCCGGCCTCGCAGGTGTTCTTCTACCGCGGCCGCACCCTGGTCGACCCGGACTTCGTCCGCACCGGGGCGCCGACGTCGGACGGCCCCGAGCGGACCCCGGCGCCCGGGCTGATCTGCTCCCAGGACGCCCTGGAGGCCGTGCTCCTCCGGCGGGCCCGTGAACTCGCCCCGGACGCCGTCCGGTTCGCGACCCGGCTGACCGGGTACCGCGAGGACGGCGACGGTGTGCACGCCGTGCTGGAGGAGCCGGACGGCGGGGCGCGGCACACCGTACGGGCCGACTGGCTGATCGGCTGCGACGGCGCGTCGAGCACCGTCCGGACGGCCGCCGGGATCGCCATGGACGGGCCGACCGGTCTGGGCCACTTCCTCAGCGTCCGCTTCGAGGCGCCGCTGGGCGCGGTGGTGGCCGACCGGGCCAGTGCCTCGTACTTCCTGACCGAGCCCGGCCGGGGCGGCTTCCTGGCCGTCGACAACGACCGGCGCTGGATCTACCAGCACCCGTACGACCCCGGGCACGAGTCCGTCGACGCCCTCCGGGACGACCACCCGAGGCTGGCCCGGCTGGTCCGGGACGCGGCGGGCCTGCCGGAGCTGCCGGTGACCGTCCTGGACACCACCACCTGGCGGATGGACGCCCGACTCGCCGCGGCCTACCGCCGCTCCCGGGTGCTGCTCGCCGGCGACGCGGCCCATGTGACGCCCCCGACCGGCGGGCACGGCATGAACACCGGCATCGGCGACGCGGACAACCTGGCCTGGAAGCTGGCCTCGGTGGTGGACGGGACGGCGGGGGAGGCGCTGCTCGACAGCTACCAGGCGGAACGCCGCCCGGTGGCCCGGCAGGTGATCGACCTCTCGCTGGCCAACTCCCGGGCCCGGACCAGCTACCGGATCGACGACGAGCTGCTGCTCACCGCGGCGTACACCTCCACGGCCGTCCTCCCGGAGACCCCGTCGGATCCGTCGGCCCCGCCGGCCCCACCGCGTCCGGCGCTCGACCCGGAGCGCGAGCACCCCGAGGGCGTCCCCGGCACCCGCCTCCCGCACCTGCGGATCGGCGAGGGCTCCACCCTGGACCTGGTCGGCCCCGGTTTCACCCTGTTCGCCGCCGACGCCGCCTGGCAGCGGCACGCCGACGCCGCCACCGCGGCCGGCCCGCCCGTCGCGCTGCGTCGGCTGCCGGCGGACCTGCTGGCGCGGCTCGGCCTCCCACCGGGCGGCGCGGCGCTGGTCCGCCCCGACGGTCATCTCGCCTGGCGCGCCGCGGGGTTGCCCGCCGACGAGGCCCGGCTGCCGGACGTGCTACGGCGGATCCTGGCCCGGGACTGAGCCCACCCGGGCCTCCGTCGACCGCGCGGCCTCGACGAGCAGGCCGCGGAGCTCGGTGAAGCGCTCCAGCAGCGGATCGCGGAAGTACCCGCCGATCAGCTGGGACCAGCCGACCGGGAGCCGGTCGGCGAGGGCGAGCACCCGGGCGGTCTCCTCCTCGGACAGGCAGCGGCTCTCCCGCAGGCAGAACGCCAGCAGGTCGCGCTCCTGCCAGCGCTGCTCCGCGTCCTTGCCGGACCAGTCGACCAGGAGGTCCCGGGCGACGGACGCCGAGGTGTGCTGCGGGTGTTCGCAGAACTCCGCGTCGGGGTGGAGGCACCAGCCGTTCTCCAGGGCGGCCACCGCCGAGCGCAGTACCGCCCGGTCGACCGCGACCCGCGCCAGCTCCCGGCAGTGGCCCAGCAGGGCGAGGGCGCGGGAGCGGAGGATCGGCGGGGCCAGCAGCTCCAGCGGGCCGTAGCCGGTCTCGACCGCCAGGGCGCGGTCGGCGAGCCGGGTGCGGCGCCGCTCGTGCGCGACCTCCGGCAGCCCGCGCACCGTCGCCGCCAGCGCGTCGGCCGCGCGCAGGAACGCGGCCGAGGCGTCGGTGAGCGCGTCCCGGCGCCGGGACTCGTCCTCGCCCAGCCGCTGCAGCCGGGCGGCCTCGACGGCGGCGCGGGCCTGCCGGAGGCCGGCGTCGAGCGCGGCGTCCGCCGCCCGCTCGCCGCTGCGCCGGGCCCAGAGGGCGGTGAGGAAGGCGATGGGGAGGGTGAGCAGGGCGGGGACTGTGGTGGCGAGCTCTGCCGGGTTCACGGGACCCGATGGTGCCGGTTCGGGGGAGTCGCCCGGGTCGGGCGACGGGAACTGAAGCAAACTGATCGACGGCCGACCGTTCCTCGATCGTTCACGATCGAATCGTTGCAGGGCAGTTGCGCCGGGAGCGGGGTGGCTCACGACGGCGCCTGACCGGCTCACGGCGACGCGTGACCGGCTCCCGGCGGCGGCCCGGTGGAGGGTGACTCCCGTCCGCCGGGCCGCCGTCACGCGGTCAGGAGCGCCAGACCGGCGCGGTCGCCAGGGCCTTCAACCCGTCCACGTCCAGGGCCGGATCGCCGGGGTTGAAGGTGTAGTCGTTCTCGCCGTTCCACTCGTTGATCCGCACCTGGCCGCCGTCCGGGAAGTAGACGACGGCCGTCCAGTGCAGGACCGGATTGGTCGCGGTCTTCCCGTTGCCGAAGCGGTTGGTGACGACGAGCGTTCCGTCCGGCCGCTTCTCGTGGACCTCCAGCGGGGTCGGGTGGTCGTTCCTCGCCGTCATCGCGAGGTCCTCCCGGCCGCGTTGGGACGGCGGGTCCACGGCGACCGTCAGCATGCTGGTGCGGCCCTCGAAGGTGACGGTGAGCGCGGCGTGGTCGGCATCCTGCTTCTCGACCTTCGCCCCGGCGGGCAGCAGCGGGACGAGCTTCGCGAGCAGGTCCGCGTTCGACGGGCCGGGGGTCGACGGCCGGGGAGCCGGGGTGAGGTTGGGCCTCGGCCCCTCGCCGGCCGGGGCGAGGGTGGCGAAGACCCGCTCCCAGGCGGGGGAGGTGACCAGGTCGGTCAGCTGGCTGTCGCTGGTGAGCGGCGGGTTGGGCCGGTTGACCGTGGCCGGCTGGCCGTTGTACTCGGTGAACGAGACCCGGCGGCCGTCCGGGCCCGCCCAGGTGACCCGCCATTCGCGGCCGCCCGGGGTGTGCTCGCTGCGCAGCTTGTCGATCACCAGCACGGAACCGTCCGGCCGGACCGTCCGGTCGCAGGAGTCCTGCGGCGTCTGGAAGCCGTCCATGCAGACCGCGGCCGCCTCCGGCGCCAGGTCGGTCCGCTCCACGGTGAAGGCGACGAGGCTCGCCCCCGCGCCGTCGTCGAACAGCAGAGTGGCGCCGTTCCGGTGCTGGTCCTGCTGCCCGGGCGCGCCGCTGGCGAGCAGCTGCGCCGTGCCCTTCGGCAGCAGGCCGGTGACCAGTGCCGTCAACTCCTCGGAGTCCATCGTCGGTCGCCCGGGCCCCGGATCGGCCGGTCCGACCAGCCCGAAGGCGCCGCCCCCGACGGCCGCGAAGCCGCCGGCCCCGGCCAGTACCAGGACCGCGAGGGTGCTCGCGACGGCGGTCCGTCGGCGGCGACGGCGCCGGCGGCCGCGGTGTTCGGCCTGGGCGGTGAGGGTGTGCTGCACCGGCTCCGGTGCCAACTCGGCGGCCCCGCGCAGGGCCTGGGCGAACACGTCGCCGAACTCGTCACCGAACCGGTCGGCGAACTCGTCATCAGTGGGCATGGCGCAGCACCGCCTTCTGGGAGGAGGGGTCGGGTCCGTTCGGGCCGGCCGGTCCGGCGGACTCGGCGGGGCCGGCGCGGCCGTCCAGGACCGCCCCGAGGTCGTCGCCCAGCACCGTGCGCAGCTTGGCCAGGGCGCGGCGGCAGCGGGTGCGGACGGCGGTGTCGCTCAGCCGCAGGACGGCGGCCGTCACCTCCACGCTGCGGTCCTCCCAGAAGCGGAGCACCAGCACGGCGCGGTCCGGCGCGGGGAGTTCGGCGAGGGCGCGCAGCAGCGTCAGTCGCAGTGCCGGGTCCGGGTCGTGCACGCCGACCTCGGGGAACTCGTCGGTGACGCGCTCGGAGGCGCTGCGCTTGCGCCGGTAGGAGAGGAAGGTGTTGACCAGGACGGTCTGCGCGTAGCCGCTGGGGTTGTCCATCCGGGAGATCTTGCGCCACTTCAGGTAGACCCGGCCGAGCGTCTCCTGCACCAGGTCCTCGGCGAGGTGGGCGTCACCGCCGGTCAGCAGGAAGGCGGTGCGCAGCAGGTGCCGGGCGCGGGAGGCGACGAAGTCCGGGAACTCCGGCCAGGGCGGCCCGGCCTGGGCGTCCGGACTCGATTCTTGATCCATACCTGGCTAACGCGGTGGGTCGGCGGTTGTGTGACAGTCAGGTTGTCAGGTGCCGTGCTTCGGGCGGTCGACCGGGGTCGGTGCCCAGGGGGGAAGCACGGCGGTGCCGAGGGCGAGCCACCCGGCGGCGAGCAGCCAGCCGCCGAGCACGTCCAGCGGCCAGTGCACCCCGAGGTAGATCCGACTGAGGCCGACCGCGACCGCGAACCCGACGGCGCCCGCGACGACCGCCCCGGTCGCGCTCGGCCGGACCCGGGCGACGGCCAGTGCGAACAGCCCCGCACAGACCGCTGCGGTGAAGGAGTGTCCGGAGGGGAAGGAGAATCCGGACGCGCCGGTGGCCCAGTCGACCCGGGGCGGCCGGGGCCGGGCGAAGGCCTGCATCAGACCCAGGCGCACCAGCTGGCCGACGATCAGCCAGAGCAGCGGGGCGAGCAGCAGCAGCGCGGCCCGCCGGGGCGGTCGCGGGGCCGGCAGGGCCCGGACGGCGAGGGCCCCGGCGGCCAGGGCGAGCAGATAGGGCACCACCGCGGAGCCGAGCGAGGTCACCACCACGGCCGCGGTCCGGGCCGCAGCCGGCCGGTGGGCGGCGCTCCAGTCGTCGGCCGCCCGCTCGAAGTCGTACGGCCCCCAGGCGTGGTCGGCCAGCAGGGCCGCCAGGACGGCGAACAGCAGGGCCGTGACGGCGGCCGCCATCGGCCACCGGGGCCGCCGGCCGGGCGGGTGCGGGTGCGGGTGCGGGTGCGGCGGTCCAGGCGGGCCAGGCGGGCTCGGCGGGTGGTTCATCGGGTCGGGAGCCCTTCCTGGGGAGCGGGGGTGCGGCCTCCATGATCGGGGGCGCCCCGCGCCCGCGACGGCCCATGCCGCGCGGGAATCGGCCCGGTCAGCGGCCGGGAGCGGTCGGCGGGGGAGCTGCCGGGAGGTGCTCCGGGAGGCGGCCGTACCATGTCCGACCTGTGGGTTTGCCGATCCGGGGCGAGTCCGGGAAAAGGTGGGCGGCTGGGCAGGGGCCCCGCGCCGAGGCGTGAGCGGAGGTGTCGGGGTGTCGGAGTGCAGGGGGGCCGGCGAGGACCGGGGGACGGGCCGGAAGGAGACGGCGATGGCGGCAGGAGTGGGACAGGTGTTCCGCGGTGAGGAGGTGCCCCGGAAGGAACGGTTCGACTGCTGGCGGGAGTTGCTGGAACGGACCCGGGCCTGCGACACCACCAGTGAGCACGCCGACGACTTCCGGGCCGAGCTGAGACTCTCCGAGCTGGGCGAGGTGGTCCTGCTGGGGACGGCCTTCCCCGCGGCCCGGTTCCGGCGGACCGAGCGGATGGTGCGGCGGTCGGACGCGGAGGTCTACCACCTGTCGTTCCTCCAGCAGGGCGGCATGGAGCTGACCCGCGGGGACGACCGGACGGAGCTCCTCGCGCCGGGCGACCTGCACCTGGTCGACAGCTCGACCCCGTACGACCTGCGGACCTTCGGGGTGTCCGGGGTGGGCATCGACTTCCCCGCCGCACTGCTGCCGCTGCCGCCGGAGCGGCTGCGCACACTGCTCGGCCGCGGGATCCCGGCGCGGGCGGGTTCGGCGGCGCTGCTGTCGGAGTTCCTGCTCGGGCTGGACCGGCAGGCCGCGGCGCTGGGGCCGGACGAGGCGGCCCGGATGGGCGCGGTGACGGTCGACCTGGTGGCCGCCTGGCTGGCCCGCGAGCTGGAGGCCGAGGCCGTGCTGCCGGAGGAGGCCCGTCACCGGGCCCTGGTCCAGGAGGTCCGGGCCTTCGTCTGCCGCAACCTGCACGACCCCGAGCTGACCCCGGCCGTGATCGCCGCCGCCCACCACGTCTCGGTCAGCCACCTGCACCGGGTCTTCACCTGCCAGTCGCAGGGCCGCACCCTGGCCGCCTGGATCCGCGAACGGCGCCTGGAGCGGGCCCACCGCGAGCTCGCCGACCCGGCCCGGCGCACCACCGCCGTCCAGACCGTCGCCGTCCGCTGCGGCTTCGCCCGGGCCGATGACTTCAGCCGCGCCTTCCGCGCCGCTTACGGCCTCTCACCCCGCGAACACCGGCAACAGGCCCTGGCCGGGGCGAGTTGAGGAAGCGTCAGGAAGAGGGGGTGGGTCCGGGGTCGGGGGCGGCCCGGTCGTAGCCTGAGCCGCGCAAGCCCGTGCTTCGACTTCCAGGGGGAAAGATGCGTTGGCGTTCCATGGCGACCGCCGTCCTGCTCGCCGCGGTCACCGCGACCGGACTGGCCGCGCCCGTCGCGAGTGCGGCCGAACCGAGTGCGGCCGAACCGGGGGCGGCCGTACCGGGGGTGCTGGTCCCCGCCGCCGACCGCGAGATCAGCTTCACCGCGGACGGCACCACCGCCTACGGCACCGTGCACGTTCCCGCCCACCGGGCCGGACAGCGGCTGCCCGCGGCCCTGTTGCTGCCCGGCAGCGGCCCGACCGACCGCAACGGCGACGAGCCGCCCGCGCTCACCCCGGGGACGCTGGCGGCGATCGCCGACACCCTCGGCGCCGACGGTGTGCTGACCCTGCGCTTCGACAAGTACTTCACCGGCCGCACCGGCCCCGGCGCCTACCAGGGCGACCCCGGCCGGCTCGACCTGCCCGCCTTCACCCGCCAGGCCGCCGCGGCCTACGACACCCTGCGCGAGCAGCCGGAGGCCGACCGGCACGAGCTGCTGGTGGTCGGCCACAGCGAGGGCGGGCTGCAGGCCCTGCTGGTCGCCCGGACCGTCCGGCCCGCGCCGGCCGGCCTCGCCCTGCTGGCCCCGCAGGACCAGCGCCTGCTGGACCTGCTGAGCGCCCAGCTCGACGGCCAGCTGGACCAGGCGGTCGCGGCCGGGCAGGTCACCGCGGAGGCGGCCCGGGCGAATCGGGCGGGCATCGCCGCCGCCGTCGCGGACTTCCGGGCCGGCCGTCCCACCGAGGCCGACACGGCCGGGCTGCTGCCGCCGCTCGCCGGACTGCTGAACGCGCTGTTCGGGCCGAACAACGCCCGCTTCGTGCGCAGCGACGACGCGGTCTACCCGCCGGACGTCGCCCGGCAGGTCCGTCCCGGCACCCGGGTCACCGTCACCTGCGGCACCGCGGACGCCAATGTGCCCTGCGCGGGCGTGCCGCCGCTGCTCGCCGCCCTGGCCCGGGCGCACACCACCGGCCCGGGCCTGCGCACCCTGGACGGCCTGGACCACTTCCTGCACCCGGCCGGCACGCCGGTGAACGACCGTGCGCTCGCCCCGGCGGCGGTGGCGGCGCTGCACGAGTTCGCCCGCCCCTGGAAGCGGTGACGCGCGAACCGGCAACCCCGGCGACGGGGTTGCCGGTTCAGCCTGGCGGGCCTGGCGGTCCTGGCGGGCCGGAGGGGCCTGCAGCCCGGTGTCAGATCGGCCGGCTGGCGGCCAGCAGGTCGTGCAGCAGCGGCAGCAGTTCCTCGGGGTCGGCCGCGGCGAGTTCGGCGAACGCCCCGCTGGACCGGGCCAGGATCACCCCGGCGAAGGCGGCCGCCGCCAACTCGGCCCGCAGCTGCGGCCGGTCGACCCCCTCGGTGGTGAAGCGCTCGTGCAGCGGGTGCACCATCCGCTCGTAGAGGTAGGTGCGTGAGGCCTGCTGCACCTCGGTGTTGTCGCCGGGGAGGACGGCGGCCTGGAAGGAGGGGCCCGGTCCGCGCTGGGTGAGCCGCACCAGCAGGGTGCGCAGCCGTTCCTCCTCCAGCAGGTCGGCCGGTGCCTCGGCACCCAGTTCGAGCTTGACGGTGGCCAGGTAGAGCTGGGTCTTGCCGCCGAAGTACCGGGCGATCAACGCCGGGTCCACTCCGGCCCGTTCGCCGATCTCCCGGGTGGTGGTGCGGTCGTAGCCGCGCTCGGCGAAGAGTTCCAGGGCGGCCCGGGTCAGCAGTTCGCGGCTGCGGGCGGCGTCCCGCCGCCGGGGCGGGGCGGGCTCGGTCCGGCCGTCGTTCCCGTCGAGGGGCTCGCCGTCGGGCGCGGTCACCGGTCGGCCCCCGCCCGCAGCACGGGCACCTCGGCCTCGCCGGCCACGGCGTCGGCGATGCTCTCTTCCACCAGCAGCTCCTCGTCCACGCGCACGCCCTTCCGGGCGGCGGCCGCGGCGCTGAGCCGCGGCAGGACGATCGTAGTCAGCCCGATCACCACCCACACCACGCAGCCGATCAGCGCCGCGTCCCGGTAGCCGCTGTCGGTCGGCAGCAGCCGGCCCGGCTGGGTGTGGGCCTGGAGCACCGCGCCGCACAGCGCGCTGCCGGTGGAGTAGCCGATGGTGCGCAGCAGCTGGTTGAAGCTGACCGCGCTGCCGACCTCGCCGGCGGGCACCGCGGCGACGATCAGCCCCGGCATCACGGCGAAGGTGCAGCCGACCCCGAGCCCGGCCAGCGCCATCACCACCAGGTGGCCCCAGAGCTGCTCGCGGCCGAAGAGGAAGAACAGCATCGAGCCCAGCGAGACGGCGCAGCCGATCGGCAGCACCAGGGCGGAGGAGGTGCGCCGGGTGAGGACCGGCACCATCTTGCTGGAGGCCAGGCTGGCCGCCGAGAAGGGCAGCAGCACCAGCCCGGCGACCACGACCGAGGCGCCCAGGCCGTAGCCGGTGCTGGTCGGGGTCTGGACGTAGCGGATCACCAGGGAGATCAGCAGGTACATCCCGACGCCGCCGACCAGGCCGGCCACGTCCGCGGTGAGCACGATCGGGTTGGTCAGGCTGCGCAGGTCGACCAGCGGGTGGGCGGTGCGCAGCTCGTGCCGGATCCAGGCGGCGAGCAGCAGCAGCGAGACGGCCGCGACCGTCCACAGCCGACCACTGGCCCAGCCCCAGCTCTCGCCCTCGCTGAGCACCAGCAGCAGCCCGACCAGGGCGAGGCTGAGCAGCACCGTGCCGAGCAGGTCCAGCGGGCGCCGTTCGCGCGGTGCGGGCCTGGGCAGCACGAGGGCGGCCAGCACCAGGGCCACGCCGCTGATCACGGCGCCGAACCAGAATCCGGCGTGGATCCCGAAGGACTGGGCGATCAGCCCGGTGATCGGGTAGCCGAGGCCGACGCCGGCGACGGTGGTGATCGACAGCAGTGCGACCGCCGGTCGGGACTTCTCGCCCGGCAGGGCGTCCCGCGCGGTGGCGATGGCCAGCGGCGTCAGGCCGACGCCGACGCCCTGCAGCGCCCGCCCGGCGATCAGCCACCAGAAGCCGAGCGGCAGCGCGGCCAGCACGCTGCCGACCACCACCACGGCGGCGGCCGCCAGGGTGACCGTACGGCGGTCCGGCCCGTCGCCGAGGCGGCCCAGCACCGGGGTGGCGACCGCCCCGACCAGCATGGTGATGGTCAGCGACCACTGGGCCTCGGCGAGCGAGACGTGGTTGACGGTGGCGATGGTCGGGATCATCGGCGCGCCGAGACTGCTGATCACCGCCACCACCGCGCTGAGGAACACCAGGACGGGCACCAGGGCCCGCTCACGTCGCGTCGACAGGCCCGTTCGGGTCTCCATGGACGCGCCCTCCCTTGTCACAGATCGAGCATCGGAACCGGGGAGCGGGACGCCGACCCCCGGGCATCCCGGGGTACAGGTGTGACCAAGGGATGTCATCATCAGATGTCATCGGATGATGTCTTCAGATGATGACATGCCGAGGGGCCGACACAGAAGCCGGGTCGGCGATGGAATTCCTCGTCGGTCCGTGGAGTCGGACGGGCGCGTTGCCCAGGGGTGGGCGGACGGGCCCACGGGTCGGCGATCGAGGCGGGGCAGGCCTGATCGGGCCGGGTGCCTGACCGGGCCGGGTGCCTGACCGGGCCTGATCGGGCCGGGCCCGGCCGTTGGGCCCGCCGTCACGGGCGGGGCAGCAGGGACTCCCACACGTCGCGTTCGGCCGTGGCCGACCAGACCACGTCCCCGTGGCCGTAGCCCGGCACCACCCGGTAGTCGACCCGGGCGCCGCCGGCGCGGACCAGCCGGGCCCCGAGGTCGTGGTCGCCGCGGCCCGACTCGGCGTTCACCCAGACCACGTCGGCCCGGATCGCGGCCCAGTCGATCCGGTGGGTGTCGGTCCGGCCGGCCCAGAGTGCCGCCAGGTCGCGCAGCAGCGCGGTCGGCTGGAGGCCGCTGCCGAGCCGGGCGATCGCCTCCCGCCAGACCGGCAGCGGGGTGTGGGTCAGGCCGAAGCGGTCGTCCGCGGGCGTGGCGCCGAAGACGTAGTCGCCGTCGCTGTGGCCGCGGTGGTGGATCCAGTTGGCGGGCCCGGGCAGCTCCCGGGTGCGGGTCAGGGCGTAGTGCAGCAGCCCGAGGTTGCTGAACTGCCCTGCCCGGCCGGCCGGTCGGGGCAGGCCGCTAGGGCCGTCCGGGTCGGTGGTGGCCCGGGCGAACAGGCCCTTCAGGCCGGGGTCGACGGTCGTCACGCCCGCCGCCAGCTGCTGGTCGAGCAGGTCGGTGAGGGCCTCGGCCCGGGCGACCAGGTCGGGTTCGGTCCGCGGGTCGTAGGGGCCGGTGGTGTCGAGGACGAGGACCCGGCGCAGGGCGTCGTCACCACTGCGGGCGGCGGCGGTGGCCAGGGCGAGCGCGGCCCCGGCGGAGTGGCCGAGCAGGTCGTACGGCAGGCCGGTGACGGATCCGGCGGCGGTGACCACCCGTTCGAGGTCTTCCCGGTGCCCGTCCAGGCCCCAGTCGGCGCACCGGGGGCCGATGCGATCGGCGGTCAGCGCGTCCTCGCGCGGGGTGGTGCCGATGACCAGGTACCCGTGGTCGGCGAGGAAGCGGGCGAGGCTGCGGCCCTGCGCGGTGCAGTAGTTGGCGGCGACGTTGAGCCCGCCGCCCGGGAGCAGGTGCACCACCCGGTGGGCCGGGCGCTCCTCGCCGCGGGTGTCTTCCAGGGCGTCGACCGTGAAGGCGTCCCCGTGCCGGTCCGGGACGACCAGCCGGCGGTGTCCGGGGCCGACCCGCAGCACCGCCGGGCCGTCGCAGCCGAGGGCCGCCCCCAACTCCTCGACGACGTCCACGCCCACCGCTGTTCCTCCCGTACCCGAGCCGCTCGCGCCGCCGGACGGCGCTGAGCAGCGCTGACCGGCGTCGAACAGTGTGACGTATCACCGCTGTCGGCCGCGAGGTAGCGTTGGGTAGAGATGGCATGTACGCTGCGTGTCGCTGGTTGAACAGTATGCGGGCCTGGCCGCTGCTCCGTGGGGGGAGTCACGCCCAGGCCCGGTCGCCGGCCTGGGCCCGGTCGCACTCGTGGGGGAGTCGCGGTCGGGCCCGTCGCCGGTCGAGTTTCGTATGCCCGGTCAACGGTCCGTCCAGACATGACAATTGTCCAGTGGGAAGGCGATTCCAGGCGCGTTCGTCCAGAAGCGCAGGTGGCGGGGCCGTTCCTGACATCACCTCAGTTGTGGGTCCGGTGTCCGGGAGCGCCCGGACACCGGACCCGGCCCGCTCGACTCAGCGGGCCAGGAGCTGCCGCAGCTGGTCGATGACGAACTGCGGGTTCTCCTCCATCACCCAGTGGTTGGCGTTCGGGGCCACCGCGGTGGTCACGTTCGCGGGCACGGCCACGTTCTTCAGGTCCTCGCCGATCGAGTCGCGCATGCTGTACTCCCCGCCGAGGCCGAGCACCGGAACGGTCAGCTTCTGCGCGTCGAGCAGGTCCTGCACCTCCTGCTCGCCCTTCTCCTGCTGGCGGAAGAAGTCGAAGCCGGACCGGGTGGCGCCGGGCCGGCTGTAGGCGGCGATGTACTCCTGCTGGCTCTTGGCGCTCGGCTTCCCGCCCGGGATGTCGCGGTTGAACACCGAGCCGTAGAAGACCTTCTCCCGGCCCGCCACCAACTGCTCCGGCACGCCCGGCTGCTGGCCGTTGACGAAGGAGTCCCACCACAGGAAGTTCGGCTGATCGGCCACCAGCTTCAGGTACCAGGTGGTCGGCGGCGCCTCCAGGACGGCCAACTGGCTCACCTGGTCGCGGTACTTGGCCGCGTAGGCCAGCGCCACCCCGCCCCCGACGTCGTGGCCGGCCACCGCGATCCTGGCGCCGCCGAAGCCGAGGTGCTCCACCACGGCGTGCACGTCCGCGGCCTGGGTGAGGGCGGTCTGGGTGCCGTAGGCGTCGCTCGGGGAGGCCTGCGAGCGGCCCAGGCCGCGCAGGTCGACCGCGATGACGGTGTGGTCCTTGGTGAACGCCGGCGCCACCGGCTCCCAGGCCTGGAGGGTCTCCGGCCAGCCGTGCAGCAGCACCAGCGCCGGACCGTGGCCGGAGACCGCGTAGTGGATCCGCAGGCCGTCGCTGATCGCGTAGCCGTCCTTGAAGCCCGGCAGCCCGCCGGGCGGGGTGCCGGCGGCGTCGGCGGCGCCGCCGGTGGCGGTGAACAGTGTGGCGACGGTGAGCGCGGTGGCGGCCGCCGTGACCGGCCAGCGGCGCCGACGCTTCGTCAACTCGGGTGCTAAGGACATGACTTCCCCCATGTGATCGTTTCGACGTGAGGCGCATCGTAGCGCTGCGGCCGGGCGCCTAGGACGCCGGGGCGCCTAGGACGCCGGGGCGCCTGGCCGCAGCGGCGTCAGTACGAGTCGGTGTAGCCCGCGTGACTGCCGATCTGCCCCGAGGAGTCGGTGGCGTTGCCGACGGCGTAGGACTTGTAGTTGGCGTCGTCGACCATGGCGGTGTAGCAGTAGTACTGCCCGGCGCCCGAGTCCCAGGACGAACGGTCGCAGCCTTCCCGCTGGTTGTCCCTCTGGCGGACCACGTTCGCCCAGAGGTTGCCGCCCCGGGAGTAGACCCGGGCCCAGACGGTGCGGCACGACGGGCTGTACCGCAGTTCGATGGTGCCGACCTGGCCGATGCCGTCGGCGTTCAGGGGGACGGACCGCGCGGTGATCGCGTCGGCGGCGCAGCCGGACGAGATCGGGTCCTGCCCGTCGCGGCCGGCGGCGTTCGCGGTCCCGCCGACGCCCGCGGCCAGGGCGACGGTGACCGCGCCGACCGCGGCCGCTCGCTTGAGAGTGGTGGAGATGCGCATGTGACCCTCCGGGGGTGGCTGGTGATCAGTACAGGGTCGAGCAGGCGTGGCCGCCGTTGTCGTCCTCGTCGTCGCAGGCCTTGGACTGGACGCCGGCGTCGTTCACCACCGCGGTGTAGAACGGCCCGGAGGCGTTGGAGGGGACGTACTGCGGGGATTGCCGCGACGCAGAGTGTTGCGCCCGGAGCCCGCCCCCGTCACCGGCTGGGCGTCCCCGGTCGTCCCCGGGACGCGCGCCCGCACCGCCGGGACACCTGACCGCACCGCGGGGACGCCACTGGGACGTGGGACGGCGCTGGTCGGGGGCGGTCCGGGGCGGTCCGCGGTGGTCTTCCGCCGGGTGGAGCAGGCCTCAGGCCGGCTGCCGTGCGGCGCCGGACGCCGCCGGGGGCGGGAGGGGCCGGCCCTCGCGCCACTGGGCGGTGGTGCGCTCGCCGCCGGCCCGGCGGCGCAGGAACAGGTGCTGGACGACGATCAGCGGCCCCAGCGCGGTGAGCAGCGGGAAGCCGGTGGAGAGCAGGCCGAGGGCGAAGCAGGCGCTGACCGCGCTGGTCACCAGCAGGCCGGTCAGCGCGGCGCACCAGGCCGCCGCCCGGCCGTACGCCTTCGCGGCGACCAGCGGGAAGAGCACCAGCAGCAGCAGGTCGCCGAGGCCGACGGCGACCGGGTGCGGCCCGCCGGTGAGGGCCAGCATCGGGGCGAACGGGCGGTCCCGGACCTGCTCGAAGAAGCGTCCGGTGGTGTCGGTGAGGGTGGTGGCGACCAGGTCGTAGCAGGTGAGCGCGGCGGCCAGGGCGGCGGCGTGGGTGGACCGCAGGCCGCTCTGGGTCCAGAGGTTGGCGACGCCGACCACGGCGACGGCGATCAGCAGGTCGCTGCCGGCCCGGGCGGCGCCCGGGTGGCCGGTGAGCGCGGCGAGTGCGGTGGCGGCGGTGCCGGCCAGGGCGGTCGCCCAGGACCAGGGCGCGGCCCGCAGCCGGGTGGCGGCGAGCAGCGGGGCGAGGGTGAACTGCACGGCGAGGCAGAGGACCAGTCCGAACACGGCGGAGACGGCGGCCCCGGGCAGCGCGGTGTACAGCAGCGGGGCGACCACCACGCCGACGCACAGCACGGCGATGTCGCCGCCGGTGTACACCCCGACCGGCGGCCGGGGCATCCGGACCCGGGCGAGGTACCCGGCCGCGACGGCGGTCACGGCGGCGACGGCGGCGCTCAGCGCGGCCAGCGCGAGGGGGTCGACGTCCATTCAGTGCCTCCCGGTGCCGGGCTCGCCCGTGCTCTCGAAGCTGTGCTCGCGCAGGTCGGCGCGGACCGGGGTGGTCGGCGGCAGGGTGGCCCGGTCCTCGTGCAGCACGATCGCGGACAGGCGCAGGCCGGCGGTGGCGGCCCGTTCCTCCAGTCGGCCGAGCAGGCCGGTCGCGGGCAGCCGGGGGACCAGCAGGTGGAGTCGGGCGGGGCCGTCGGGCCCGTCCGGCCCTTCGGTGAGGGCGTACCGGGCGGGCAGCGGCACCTCCGGTTCGGCCTCCACCAGGTCGAGCACCGCACGGGTGGTGACGACGGTGCTGAGCGGGCCGTTCCAGCGGCCGAGGATCTCGGAGGTGGCGGGCAGGTGGGCGAGTTCGCAGTCCGGTGGTCCGTCCGGGAGGCGGACCAGGTCGCCGGTGGCGTAGCGCAGCAGCAGGGTGCACTCGCGGTAGGGCACGTACGGGGTGTGCACCACGGTGCCGGTCCCGCCGGGCGCGGTCGGCTCCCAGGTGACCGGGTCGAGCACCTCCAGGTGCCCGAACTCGGTGGTGTGGTGCAGATGGCCCAGGCTGCAGGGGGTGGCGCCCGAGGGCAGGATCTCCGTCATCAGGTACCCGGAGGAGACGGCCGCGCCGAACACCTCCTCGGCCCGGCGGCGCAGCGGGGCGGACAGCACCTCGCCGCCGACGCTGATCGACTGCAGGCCGAAGTCCCCGGGGTGCCGTCGGTGGTGCTCGGCCTCCTGGACCAGCGCGGCCAGGTAGGAGGCGGAGGTGGTGAGGTGGGTGATCCGCGGGTCCTTGCCGGGCAGGCCGAGCGGGGCGGCCAGTCGGTCGAGGGCCAGCACCGGGTCGATGGTGCCGAACTGGACGAAGCCGGCGCCGGTGCGGGTGGTCGACTCCTCGGCGTAGACCAGGGGCAGGGTGGCGCGGGAGCAGCCCGCGTAGGCGAGGGTGTGGCGGGGCCGCAGGCCGAGGCCGAGCACGGCGGAGATGGTGCTGAACGCGATCGCGCCGTCGATCTCGTCGCGGGAGAACCAGACCGCGGTGGGGGTGCCGCTGGTGCCGGTGGTGAGTGCCAGCAGGGCGGGGGCGGCGGCGTCCGAGACGAAGTCGGTGGGGCGGGCGCGCAGGGCCTGTTTGTGGGTGACCGGGACGCGGGACCAGTCCTCGGGCTCCAACGTACCTGGGTCGATGCCGAGTTCGGCGAACTGCCGGCGATAGTGGGCGGTGTGCCGGGCAGCGGTCCGGGCGGTGGCGCGCAGACTGCGCCGGGTCACCTCGCGGCGCAGCTGGGGGTCCACGTGCCCGGCCCGGCCGGGCAGCAGCGCGGAGTCCTCGCCGGGTTCACCGAACTCGGCGATGGTGGCGACCAGATCGCGGGCGAGCCGCTCCAGGTCCCGTGGACGGATCCGACGGTTCGTCAGAATTGCTGCGCCGTAGCGCAGTTGGCTCATTGCGGTCGCGAACACGGGCATGCTCCCCGGGCCAGGGTCGGACAGGACACCACCCGGTCCTGGCCCGGGTTCGGCCAGGTCAGGCCATGTGCAGGAACATCGCCGCGGTGAGGGTGCTGAAGGCGTACTTGAGGTAGTGCTTGACCATGCTCGGTTCCTCCTTCGTGCGGGCGCACGACCGGTCCGGCCGGGCGCGCTGCGGTGTCGTCCGCGGCCGTGACGTGGCCGGCGGGCAGCCGCAGTCTAGGGGCGGACCGGGCGTGCGGAACAGCCCATGTGCATGGGTAATTCTCCGGCGATTCATTTCAGTTGCCGGATTGAGGAACCGCCGCCTAGAAAGCCCAGTCCGGGAAGTCGTAGGCGTCCCAGAGCGCGCGCTCGTCGTCGTGCGGTGCGTACTGGACGGTCGGTTCGAGGTCCCAGATCCGGGTCGCCCGGGCGTCCGGGGTGTAGGCCGGCCAGCCCGGCTCGCCGCAGCGGGCGAAGTCCGTCCAGGCCCCCATCATCCGGTCGGACAGCCGGGTGAGCGCGGGCCGCTGCTCGGCGACGGTCGCGGCGCCGCGCGGGAACGCGCCCAGGTCCAACCCGCCGAACACGAAGGGCAGTTCCAGGGTGTGCGCGGCCCCGAGGTTCTGCGCGGCCGGCAGCCCCGGGACGTACGGGACGTGCCAGTCGAACTGGTAGACGTGGGTGGGCCGCCAGTGGGACTGCGCCTCGGCGAGCCGCAGGGTGGGCACCCGCTCGGTCTGGTCGGTGAGCATCGCGTTGACCACCCGGCCCTCGGCCAGGCCCGGCCGGTTCGCCGCGTAGTGGTCGTACATCTGCTGCTTGCGGTCGGCGAGCACGGCGGGCAGCGTCCGGTAGGCGCTCAGCGGCAGGTCCAGCACCGCGGGGTTGAACAGCGCCCAGTAGTCGGTCTCGTTCTCGTTGCTGCCGGCCATCACGTCGACCTCGCGGGCGCTGCCGGCCGCGATCCGCTCCACCACCGGTCCGGGCACCAGCGAACCGTCGATGTACGGCCCGAAGAACACGGCCGCGGCCGGCCCGGACAGCCCGCCCTGGGCCTGCTGCTGGAGGTCCAGGAGCTGCCGGGTGGTCAGCCGGTCGAGGTCGGCGACCGAGGTGATGCCGCCGGTCGTGAAGACGTGCTGGGCGGTGCGCCGCGCGGAGTCCGCGGTGTGCACCAGGTAGCCCGGCCCGCTCTCGATGATCGCCCGCCGGAACAGCCGCTCCGGGTGGTCGCCGGCCAGGGTGGCGCTGATCGAGACGGCGCCCGCCGACTGCCCGAAGACGGTGACGTCCGAGGGGTCCCCGCCGAAGCCTGCGATGTGCCGGTGGACCCACTCCAGGGCGGCCCGCTCGTCCCGCAGGCCGTTGTTCCCCGAGCCGGCGTAGGCCGGGTCCAGCCCGCCGAGCTCCGTCCAGCCCAGGATGCCGAGCCGGTAGTCGAGGTTGACCACCACCGCGTCGCCGCGCACGGCCAGCCGGCCGCCGTCGTACACCGCGTCCTCGGCGGAGCCCAGTTCGTCCGCCCCGCCGTGCAGGAACACCATCACCGGCTTGGGCCCGCCGCCGGTGCGCGGCGCCCAGACGTTCAGGTGGAGGCAGTCCTCCACGCCCTCGCCGCCGGCGCTCAGGTCCTCCGGGCAGCCGGGCTTGGCCTCGGTGGCCGCCAGGGTTCCCCGCCAGGGCGCGGCCGGCTGCGGCGGCCGGAACCGGTTCGCCCCGGTCGGGGCCGCCGCGTACGGCACCCCGAGGAAGGCGCAGCGGCCGTCCTGCGCCACGCCCCGCACCCGGCCCAGCGAGGTCACGGCGCGGCAGCCGGGCCCGTCGAGGCCTTGCCCCCGGGCCTCCTGGGCCTGCGCCGTGCCGATCGTCGGGGCCAGCGCCAGCAGCGTGGCCGCGGCCGTGGCCGCCCATCTCTTCACCATGTGCGCGTGCACGTTCCGTCGCTCCTCCGCGTCCGCCCGCGCGGCCCCGGGCGGGGCCGCACTCAGGCGTGTCCGCCCCAGCCTGGTCCGTGGGCTGACGCCGTGTCATAGGCGCGCGGGTGGAGCTTGCCGGTCTCCACCCGGGGATGGAGGCGGGTGGAGACCGGCGGCCGGCGGTGGCTCAGGCCTTCGGGGTGAGCGTGTCGTCCAGCCAGTCGAAGGCGACCTGCTGGAACCGTGCCATGGCCCCCATGTGGCAGTGCTCGCCGGCGCCCTCGGCCTCGGGGAGGGTGACCAGGGTGCGGGGGCAGGTGAGCGCGGCCTCGACGAGTTGCGGCTGGCCGTGGAAGAACTGGTCGTCCTCGGCCTCCAGGATCAGGGTGGGGCACTCGATGAGCCCGGCGACGCCCTCCAGGGTGTAGTCGACGGTCCGGCGGATGTAGTCCGACGCCGACGCGGCGCCGAAGGTCCACACCCCGTTGCGCAGCGCCCAGCGGAGCTGGGTGCTCACCTGCATCAGCAGGGCCAGTACGGGCTCGGAGAGGTCGTCGCGCCCGGCCTCGATCCACTCCCGCAGGAACGGCGGCATCATGCGGGCGTGGGCGTCGTGGTAGTCGTACAGGCCGTCGTCCAGGACCAGCGCGGCCAGCCGGTGCTCGTGGGCGGCGGCGCGGGCGGTGAGGTAGCCGCCGAGGCTGTAGCCGAGCAGGGCGATCCGGTCGGGGTCGATCTCGGGCCGGGTGAGCGCGTAGTCGACCACCGGGGTGACCACGGCCTCCCAGTCCGGGCGGAAGAACAGGCCCTGCTCGCGCAGCGCGGCGCCCTGGCCCGGGCCGTCGTAGGCCAGCACGTTGTAGCCGCGGCGCAGCGCGGCCGCGCCGACGACGAACCAGGCCTCCTCCAGGGTGGAGTCGAAGCCGCTGGTGAAGACCAGGGTCGGCCGGGGGAGGCCGGAGTCGTCGACCAGGAAGAGGTAGCCGGGCAGGGTGGTGTCCTGGTACGGGATGCGGACGGCCTCGACGGGGGTGTCCAGCAGGCCCGCGGCGGTGGCGAAGGTCTCCCGGGAGGCCGCCGAGAGCGCCTTGGCCTCGGGGTCGTTGGCGGGGTCGTCGCGGCGGTAGAACTCGGCGGTGCGGTAGTAGTTCGAGGCGCGCAGCAGGGCCTCGCGGGCACTGACCCGGTGGCCGGCGGTCAGGGCGTCGGTGCCGATGGCGTGGACGCGCTGCGCGGTCCGCCGCCACTGGCGCAGCCAGGCGTCCTCGTCGCCCTCGGGGATGCTGCGGAGGGTGGTCAGGACCTCGCCCAGGTCGGCGCCGCCGTCGTTGGCGAAGCCGGCCGCGCGCAGCGCCTCGAAGGAGAACGACTCGTCCTCGTACAGGAATCGCATGGTGCACCCCAGACCATTTGTCGAGACGGAACCGTTCCGTCTCGTCTTGGGTTCGACGATAGACCTCGTCCAGTCGAGACGCAAGCGTTCCGTCTGAGGTAGGTTCGGGGCATGCCCAGCTCTTCCGCGCCCCCGCCGCCGACCTCGCCGTCGACCCCGCCGCCGACCCCCGCCCCCGACCGCCCGTCCGGGCGCCGGCTCCCCGGCGGGCCGGTGCTCCAGGACTCGGTGACCGCGGCGATCGCCGCCGCCTTCTTCGAGGAACTGGCGGCCACCGGCTACGCCCGGCTGTCCCTGGAAGCGGTGGCCAAGCGGGCCGGCGCGGGCAAGGCGGCCATCTACCGCCGCTGGGCCTCCAAGCTGGAGATGACCGTCGACCTGGTCACCGCCGTCGCGGTCGACGCCTCCGGGCCCGCCGACACCGGGACGCTGCGCGGCGACGTGCTCGCCTTCCTCACCGAGGTCGACGCGGCGCTGCGCCAACCGCTCCCGGCCCGGATCATCCCGGACCTGATCGCCGAGGGGCACCGCACCCCCGAACTGGCCGAGGCGCTGTTCACCGCCGTCCGCGACACCCGGCGGGGCAAGGCCGTCGAGCTCCTGGAGCGGGCGGTCGACCGTGGCGAACTCCCCGCCGACGTGGACCGCGGGCTCGCGCTCGACCTGCTGGCCGGCCCGCTCTACTGGCGCCTCGCGGTCGTCCACACCCCGACCGCCCCGGACCACCTGGACCGGCTCACCGACAAACTGATCGCGGCCTTCCGCGCCTGAGGCACGGAAGGCCGCGATCGGCGGGGCCGGGTGGGTCAGGCGGTCGGCCGGCCCGTCATCAGGGCGGTGATGCCGGCGGCGAGCTCCGGACCGAGCTCGCCCCAGCCGTCCTTGTAGCCGTACACGCCGCCCAGCGTGCGGGCCTCGTAGTCGCCGTTCATGATCTCGATGTCGTCCGCCGTGATCAGGCCCGGGTGGGCGACGCCGACCGCCGACGAGACCTTCAGCAGCTCCTTGCGCAGGGTGCGCAGGTAGACGGCGGCCCGGGTGGACTTGGAGGCCGGGTCGAGACCGCGGGCCAGCCACGGGTTCTGGGTGGCTATGCCGGTGGGGCACTTGTCGGTGTGGCACTTCTGCGCCTGGATGCAGCCGATCGACAGCATCGCCTCGCGGGCCACGTTGATCATGTCGACGCCCAGCGCGAAGGCGACCGCGGCGTTCTCGGGCAGGCCGAGCTTGCCCGAGCCGATGAAGGTCAGCTCGTCGGTCAGCCCCAGCTCGGCGAAGGTGCCGTAGACCCGGGAGAAGCCCATCCGGAACGGCAGCGACACCGAGTCGGCGAACATCCGCGGCGCCGCGCCGGTGCCGCCCTCGCCGCCGTCGACCGTCACGAAGTCGACGCCCCGGTCGCCGCGCGCCATCAGCCGGGCCAGGTCCTGCCAGAAGCCCAGCTCGCCCACCGCGCTCTTGACCCCGACCGGCAGGCCGGTCTCGGCCGCGATCAGCTCGACGAAGTCCAGCATCGAGTCGACGTCGTCGAACGCCGAGTGCCGGGACGGCGAGGCGCAGTCCTGGCCGACCGGGATGCCGCGGATCGCGGCGATCTCGGGGGTCACCTTGGCGCCCGGCAGCATCCCGCCCAGCCCGGGCTTGGCGCCCTGGGAGAGCTTGATCTCGATCGCCCGGACCGGCGCCCCGGCGACGACCTCCTTGAGCTTGTCCAGGTTGAAGGTGCCGTCCTCGTTGCGGCAGCCGAAGTACGAGGTGCCGAGCTGGAGCACCAGGTCGCCGCCCTGGCGGTGGTACGGCGAGAGGCCGCCCTCGCCGGTGTTGTGCAGGGTGCCGGCCTCCGCCGCGCCCTTGTTGAGCGCCGTGATGGCCGCGCCGGAGAGCGAGCCGAAGCTCATCGCCGAGATGTTCACCACGCTGGCGGGCCGGAACGCCTTGGCGCGCCCGCGCGGACCGCCCAGCACCTTGGCCGAGGGCAGCGGGGCCTGCGGGTCGTGGGCGTCGGGCAGGGCGCCGGCGAAGGTGCGCTGCTTGACGTAGGCGTGCCCCTGGACGTGCGCGGCGTCGACCTCCGTCCCGAAGCCGAAGTAGTTGTTCTGCTCCTTCGCCGAGGCGTAGATCCAGGTGCGCTGGTCGCGGCTGAACGGGCGCTCCTCCTCGTTGGAGGTCACGATGTACTGCCGCAGCTCCGGCCCGATCGTCTCCAGCAGGTACCGGGCGTGCCCGAGCACCGGGAAGTTCCGCAGCAGGGCGTGCTTCTTCTGCATGAGGTCACGGGCGGCCAGAAGCGCCACCGCTGTCGCGGCGGCCGCCCCGATCTTCCGGGCTTGCATGGAGGTTCCTCCTCGGTGCACGGCCCCATCGCCGTCGGTGGGGCCGTCGTGTCGTGCCGGGCGTCGGTCGACGGGCCGTCCGCAGGGTGGGCGTCGGTCCGTCGAGGAATGCGAACCGATCGTAAGAGGCCCCCCTGACCGCGCTGCGGTCAGGGGGGCCTCGGGGCTCCGGCGGCGGTGGCTCAGGCCGTGTAGCGGGTCGTGCGGTAGCCGCCCTCGGCGGTGCGGTCCACTTCCGCGGCGTCCCAGGTGTGGGGCGTCGCCAGCTTCCACTTGGCCCGCAGAACCGCGTGCTCCGCGCGGTTCCTGGTCACGTACCACTGGCCCATCCGGCACCAGGCCAGCGGCTCGTCGGCCTCGGTGGCCACGGCCCGGACCAGCTGGGTCGCGTGCCGGGCCACCTCCGACTCCAGGTACTGGTTCATCCGGTAGGTGGCCTGGTCGCCGTGCTGGAACATGGCGTAGTCGGAGCCGGCCCGGGTGTGCAGCCGGCCGTGCTCCAGGGCCACGCTGCCGCTACGGGTGACCTGCTCCCGGGAGTTGTCGGCGATCCCGGCGTTGAGCCGGTTCAGCAGCTTGGCCTTCTCCTGGGTGGCCTCCGGGATCTGGCCGCCCCCGCCGCCCTGGGCGGAGTACACCTCGTGCAGGTCGTAGTCCCCGGTGTAGAGGTACTTCTTCCACTGCGGGTCGGTCTTCAGGGTGACCATCGCCGGCCCGCCGCCCGGCGCGTCCATGTCGAGCGGCACGTACTGCTCGCCGTCGGCGCCCGTCCGCACGATCCCGGCGGGCACGGCCGGGGGCGGGTTGTCGATCCGCACCCCGGTCAGGCCCTGGGCGCCCCAGTGGCCGACGAAGCCGCTCAGGTCGTTGGCGTCCAGCCAGCTCAGGATGGCCGCCGGGTCGCCCTGGACCTGCCCGGGGCCGGTGCCGTACTTCTTCTCGACCGAGCCCGGCTTGATCGACTTCTCCAGGATGGTGTGCGGCTTGGCCTTGGCCCCCTCGGCGATCCGCCGGATCGAGTACTCCCCGGTCTCCCGGACGGCGATGGTGTACTTGTGCTTCTTGCACACCGCCGAGATGGCGTCCCAGTGCTCCTGCCACACGATGTCCTGGAGGTCGGCGGCCCGTCCGCCCGGTGCGACGCTCCGACCGTCGAACCTGCCGGCCTCCGTCTTGGCCAGCACGTTGCTCTCGGTCAGCGCCCGCTGCACCACCGCGCCGCCGCCCGGACCGCCCGCCACCCGTTGGAGCGCCCGGCCGGTCGCCGCGTTGCCGACGGTGCGCTGCAGGTCGGTGGCGGACCGCGGGGTCCCGACTCCGGCCTCCGGCCCCACCCGGGCGGCGGTCCGCCGGGTCGGACCCGCCTCGCGCGGGGACGGCCCGGTGGTCTCCTGCGGTTTCCTCGCCTGCATGCCGACGCCTCCTCCTCGGTTCCCTTCGGCCCCGTTATATCGGGAGTTCGCCGGGAGGAGGAGGGCGTGTCCGGACGTGCCTGGTCAGGGCACGGGTGCGGTCCGTCCCCGCCGCGGAGTGTTGTCACCCGATTAGTTGTAGGTGCACAATGATGACAACAACACAATTAACTCCGGGAGTGCCCCCATGCCCGATGCCGCCCGGCCACGGCCGTGGCTCGTCCTCGCCATCTGCTGCCTGAGCCTGCTGATGGTCAGCCTCGACGTCACCATCCTGAACGTGGCCCTGCCCGCCATCCGGAGCGACCTGCACACCTCGGTGTCCGGGCTGCAGTGGACGGTCGACGCCTACACCCTGGTGCTGGCCAGCCTGCTGATGCTGTCCGGCTCGACCGCCGACCGGATCGGGCGGCGCCGGGTGTTCCGGATCGGGCTGGTGGTGTTCAGCGCGGCCTCCCTGCTGTGCAGCCTGGCCCCCGGGCTCGGCTGGCTGATCGCGGCCCGGATGCTCCAGGCGGTCGGCGGATCGATGCTCAACCCCGTCGCCATGTCGATCATCAGCAACACCTTCACCGACTCCCGCCAGCGCGCCCGCGCGATAGGCGTCTGGGGCGGTGTCGTGGGCATCAGCATGGCCGCCGGTCCGATCATCGGCGGGGCGCTGGTGGAGTCGGCCGGCTGGCGCGCGATCTTCTGGATCAACGTCCCGGTCGGCCTCGCCGCGCTCTTCCTGACCGGCCGGTACGTCCCGGAGTCGCGGGCGGCCCGGCCGCGCCGGGTGGACCCGGTCGGTCAGCTGCTGGTCGTGGTGCTGCTCGCCGGGCTCACCTACGCGATCATCGAGTCGCCGCAGCTCGGCTGGACCTCGCCGGTGGTGCTCGGTTGCGCGGCGGCGGCCGTGGTCGCGCTGCTGGGCCTGCTCCGCTACGAGCCCCGGCGCACCGACCCGCTGATCGACCTGCGGTTCTTCCGCTCCGCGCCGTTCGCGGGCGCCACCGTGATCGCGGTCGCCGCCTTCGCCGGACTCGGCGGCTTCCTGTTCGTCAGCTCCCTCTACCTCCAGGACGTCCGGAAGCTCGAACCGCTGCACGCGGGGCTGTACATGCTGCCGATGGCCGTCATGGCGCTGGTGACCGGGCCGCTGTCCGGCCGGATGGTGGCCGCCCGGGGGCCGCGCGTGCCGCTGCTGCTGGCCGGGACGGCCCTGAGCGCGAGCGCCGTGCTCCAGGCGGTCGGCTACTCCGAGCACCTGCCGGCCGGCCTGCTGGTCCTCGCGTTCCTGCTCTTCGGCATCGGATTCGGCCTGGTCAACGCGCCGATCACGAACACCGCCGTGTCCGGGATGCCGCGCGCGCAGGCGGGCGTGGCGGCGGCCGTCGCCTCCACCAGCCGACAGGTCGGCCAGTCGCTGGGCGTGGCCGTGATCGGCGCCCTGATGGCCGGCGCGGCCCACGCGGATCCGGCGGCCTTCGTCGGGGCGGCGCGGACGGCCTGGTGGATCATCGCCGGCTGCGGGGCCGTGGTGCTGGTCGCCGGTACGCTCACTTCCGGCCGCTGGGCCCGGGCGACGGCCGAGCGCGCGGCGGCCCGGCTCGCCGCCGAGGAGATCGGCGAAGGGACCAGGACGGCGAAGGAGAGGGTGGACGTCTGATGGAGCGTTCTCTCGGCGGCGGACACCCGGAGGGGCGCGGGGTCGACCCGGAGACGGCGGGCCGGGTCTGGCAGGGCATGAGCGCCCTCGTGCTGGAGCGCCACAACCGCCGCAAGGCCGTCTCCGACGCCCTCGGCATGAGCTTCGGTCGGGTCAAGGCCCTGCGCCGCCTCGCCGGCGGCCCGCTCACCCTGCGGGAACTGGCCGAACGCCTGACCTGCGATCCGCCGTACACCACCGTGATCGTCGACGACCTGGTGCGGCGCGGCCTCGCCGAGCGGATCACCAACCCCGCCGACCGGCGCTCCAAATTGGTCCACCTCACCGAGGAGGGCGAGGCGAAGGCGGCGCTGGCCACCGGGATCCTCACCACCCCGCCGGAGGCCCTGCTCGCGCTGCCGCCGGAGGACCTCCGCGCGCTCGACCGGGTGCTGGCGAAGCTCCTGGGCTGACCCTCCGTGGGCCCTGTGGGCCCCGGTGTGCCGGGGGGCGCCGTCGGTCGCGGCCCGTGGGTCGGTCGAACTACATATTCAGTCTATCGACATATGCAGAGAAGTGGCCTATGGTCGTCGCATGGCGGGCGGCCGGCTCCGGAGAACGGACGAGTCGTGGGGTGGGAGCCCGCCGCACCCGTGTGGTCCGGCGTACGACCGGACCCCCCGTTTTCCCGAGGGAGGACCCGCAGTGCACCACCGTTCCCGTACGCCCAAGCTGCTCGGCGCCGCCGTGGCCGTCGTGCTGGGCCTCGGCGTCGGCGTACCGCCGGCGTTCGCCGGACCGCCCGGGGAGCTGACGGCCGAGGCCGACCCCGTGCCCCGCCTGGTCGCCGGTACGGACACCGCCGCGCCCCAACTGGTCACCGGCGTCGACGAGTCGGCTCCCGGCGCCGACCCCGCCGAGGCGGCTCGCGCCCACCTCGCCGCCCACCGGGACCGGTACGGGGTCGACCCGGCGGAGCTCGTCGCGACCGGCGTGCAGCGCTCGTCGGACGGCCGTCGCACCGTCCGCTTCGAGCAGCGGCACGGCGGTGTGCCGGTCCTCGGCGCCGCGTACCTGGTCCACCTGGCCGGGGAGGGCGACGCCCAGCGCGTCGAGTCGGTCGGCGGCAAGTACTTCACCGGCCTGACCGCCCCGACCGCCCAGACCGTCCCGGACGAGGCGCTGCGCGGCCTCGCGCTCGCCTCGGTCGAGGACGGCCCGGCCCGCACGGGGGCCACCGCCGAGGACGGCGGACTGGTCGTGCTGCCCGGCGGGGCCGGCCGACTGGCCCGGCACTTCACGGTGCGCGGCACCGACCGGACGGTCTGGGACGGCAAGGCCCGCAAGGTCTACCTGGACGCCACCACCGGCGCGGTCGCCCTCGCCGAGACCACCGGGGTCGCGGACACCCCGCAGACCCCCGCGGCCGCACCCGCCGCGCCCGCGCCCACTGCCGGGCTCGAACCCGCCGTCGGCACCGCGCCGGACGTCCACGGCAACCGGGTCAAGGTGAACATCGCCCGGCTGCCGGACGGGACCTACCAACTGATCGACCTCACCCGCCCGAGCGTCCTGACCGTCTACGACGCCGGCGGCCGGGACGAGATGGACCTGCCCGGCCGACTGCCCGGCAACCTCCACCCGGTCAGCTCGCCGACCCCGGACTTCCCGGACTCGCTCGCCGCCACCGGCGCCGCCGAGGCGCAGCGCAACGCCGCCGCCGTCTACGACTTCTACCGCGACCGGCTCGGCCGCAACGGGATCGACGGCAACGGCGGCCCGATCGACGCCGTGGTGAACGTGACCAGCGGGGGCAAGGGCCTGACGAACGCCTACTGGAACGCCGGGCGGATGACGTACGGGAGCGGCGACGACAAGTACTACCCGTTCGCCGTGGCGCTCGACGTGGCCGGCCACGAGATGACGCACGGCGTCGTCCAGTACACCGCCAAGCTCGCCGACCGGGACCAGCCCGACGCCCTCAACGAGGCCCTCGCCGACTACTTCGGCAACGCCGTCGAGGACACCGCACTCGACATCCCGATGACCGACCCGCGCGCCCCCCTGCTCGGCGAGAGCCTCTGCCGCACCGGCACCCAGGAGGCCTGCGCGACGCGCCGCCTGGACACCGGCCGCAGCACCCTGAAGGATTACGTCGGCTTCCCGGCGGGCTTCGCCGACGGCTCGCACGACAACTCGGCGATCATGAGCGGCGCGCTCTGGGACATCCGGCGCACCCTGGACCCGCTGCTCGCCGACCGACTGGTCTACCGGGCGCTCTCCGAGTACCTCACCCCGCTGGACACCTTCGTCGACACCCGCAACGCGGTGCTCGCCGCCGGCCGCTCGCTCGGCCTCACCCGGGCCCAACTCCACGCGGTGACCGCCGCGTTCGACGCGCACGGGATCAAGGAGGGCTGGGAACACCGGATCGGCATGGACAGCCGGAGCCTGATGCGGTCGCTCACCGACGGCAGCCAGAGCCGGCCGGACGTCGTCGACGGCCGCTGGGTGATGGCCAGTGGCCCGACCGGCGTCGTCACCGGAACCCTCGGCCGCAACGCCGAGCCGGTCCGGCTCAGCCCGGCCGACGACAAGCGCTCGCACTACGGGCCCGCCACCGACGGCACCCTCGCGGCCTGGATCGCCCAGGGCGCGGCCGTCGGCGGCCCGCCGGAGATGAGCGTGCTGACGCGCCCGCTGGACGGCGGCGCCACGAACACCGTCTACAGCAGCAGTGGCCGGCTGGTCCAGGGCGTCCGGGTGTCCGGCGGGAACGTCGCCTTCCAGGCGTACGACTACCGCACCGGCGTGCACCAGCCGTGGCTCTCGGTGAACGGCGCGCAGGCCGCGCCGATCGCGCTGCCGGACGGCCACCACGGCGAGGGCGTCTCGCTGCGCGGCGACCTGCTCGCCTGGACGGAGCGGTGGCAGGAGGGCGGGCACACCGTCTACGCGCCCACCGTCTACTCGCTCTCCGCGGGCAAGGTCGTCGCCCAGTACGTCGCGGGCGGCACCGGCGGCACCGGCGGCACCGTTGCTACCGCGGGTACCGGGCTCAGGGCCGACCACGTGCTGCTGACCGCGGACCGGCTGCTCTGGCTGGAGACGCCGCTCGACGGGAGCCGCGGCACCTCGATCCGCTCCGCCGCCCTCGACGGCTCGGACGTGACCGACCTGCTGACCGGCAGCACCACCGAGCCGCGCCAGATCAACGAGCTGACCGCCTCGGAGAAGGCCGTCACCTTCGGCTACGCCTTCACCTGGCCGAAGGGCCGGCACGTCGTCAACAGCGACCTGCCGAAGCTCTGGCAGCTCCCGATCGACGGCGGCACCCCGGAACGCCTCTCCTGCAACCGGGGCGGCCAGTACATGCCGGTGGCCGACCGCGGCACCCGGGTGCTCTGGGCGGACGCCACGCCGGGCCGCACCGACCTGGTGGTGCGCGAGCGCCCGGCCGGCACCTGCTGACCGCACCCCGCCGAACTCCGGCGCTCCCGTCCGGCCGCTTCCCCCTGGCGGCCGGGCGAGGGCGCCGGTCCCGTCGGGCGGCCGCCGCGCGGGCCGGGGCCGTCAGCCGTACGGGACGACCGCGACCGGGCAGTGCACGTGGTGGATCGCGGCGTGGGCGACCGGGCCCAGGTGGTGGTGGCGCAGCGGCAGGTGCCGCAGCCGGCGGCCGACCACCAGCAGGGAGGCGCTCGCGGCCGCCTCGACGAGTTCGACGGCGGGCTTGCCGCGGACCAGGTCGGCGGTCACCTGGACCTCCGGGTGGTGGGCCCTCCAGGGGTCCAGGGCCTCGGCGAGGCCGTCCCACTCCACGCTGGAGAGCTCACCCTCCAGCCCGCCGATGGCGCCGTAGGCCATGTACTCGCTGCCGGCCGGCGGGGACCAGACGTGGACCACGCGCAGCGGCGCCGAGCGCAGGGCGGCGGCCCGGAAGGCGAAGGCCAGCACGTCGTCGGCGGGGTGGGCCAGGTCGATGCCGACGGTGACCGGGCCGGCCGGTTCGTCCTGCCCGGCGCGGACCAGCACCACCGGACAGGCGGAGCGGCGCAGCACCTCCTGGCTGACCGAGCCGACCAGGAAGCCGCGCAGGGTGCCCAGGCCGCGCGAGCCGAGCACCAGCAGGGCGGCGCGGTGCGAGGCGGCCTCCAGGGCCTCGACCGGGTCGGCGCTCACCGGGGCGGAGCCGACCGGTAGGTCGGGCACCAGGGCGCGCAGCGCGGACTCGCGCTCGGCGAGGTGGGCCAGGGCGCGCTGGTGGGCCTGGTCGCTGACGGCCGTGTCCCGTTTCGGGGCGGGCCAGGCCTCCAGGACTTCGAGCGGGACGCCGCGGCGCTGCGCCTCGTGGGCGGCCCACTCGGTGGCGGCGAGGCTCTCGGTGGAGCCGTCGAAGCCGACCACGACGGGGCCGGTGGCGGGCTCGGGTACGGAGGGTCCGGTCACGGCGCGCTCCTCGGGTTCGGCGGCGCCGGGCTGCGGCCGTTACCGGTCGCCGGGGCCGCCCTGGGTTGCCGCCCCAGTATCGGCGGTGGCCGGGCCCGGCGCCTCCCGGGGCCGCAGGGGCTGTCCGTCGGACGTCCGGACCGGCAGGAAGCCGTCGTCGAGCGGTTCGCCGGTGAGGGCGGCGTCCACCCGGGCGTGGATGTGGGCGAGGGTGGTCGGGCAGCCGAGCGGGTCGTCGCGCTCGCAGTTGAGCATGTGGGTCAGCACGGCCGCGGCGTGCTCCAGCCGGCGGGCCCGGTCGAGCATCCCGGCGCGCTGGGCGTGCAGCAGGGCCTTGCGGTCGGCGGCCTGCTCGCTGGCCAGTACGGCGGTGGTCCCGGCGACCGGGATCATCCCGTCCACGTGCCAGAGCTGGACCAGGGCGAGGCGTTCCAGGGCCTGCCGGTCGTAGTAGCGGACCCGGCCGCGGCGGGCGGTGGGGGCGAGCAGGCCGCACTCCTCGTAGTAGCGCAGCGCGGGAACCGAGAGCCCGAAGGCCGCCGCGACCTCGCTGATCGAGTGGAGTTCCGTCGTCTGGAGTCCCGTCGTCTGGAGTTCCGTCATCCCCTGCCCCTCCCCGGGCTTGCGCTCAAGCGCACTTGAGCGAGAACGCTTAGGCAAGCCTAACTTTCCAGAGGGTACGACGATACGAAGGGTGCGCCCGCCCATGCCACCGACGACCGCCGCAACGGTCAGCACCACCCCACCGACCCCGACCCCGATTTCGGCCCCGCCGTCGCCGTCGCACCGCACCCTGCCCGCCTCGGGTGCGCTGCTGGTCCTCGGCTTCGTCCTGGTCAGCCTCAACAGCCGGGTCGCCTTCGGCCAGATCGGCCCGCTCGCCCCGGTCGCCGGGTGGGGCGCCGGCACCGTCACCGTGCTCGCCCTGATACCCCCGCTCTGCATGGGCCTGTTCGCCCCGCTGGGCGCGCTGGCCCGGCGCCGGATCGGCGAGGAGCGGGGGCTGTTCTGGGCGAGCGTGCTGCTGGTCGGCGGCGCCGTGCTGCGGACGGCGGGGATGCCCGGGCTGTACGCGGGCACGGCGCTGGTCGCCGCCGCGGTGGCGGTGGTCAATGTGCTGATCCCGGTGTTCGTCCGGAAGCGGTTCGCCCCCCGGCGGATCGGCACCATGATGGGCGTCTACGCGCTGTCGATGGGGGGCGGCTCGGCGCTGGTCGCCGCACTGGTCGCGCCGGTGGCGAGTGCCTGGTCCCGGGAGGCCGCGATCGCGCTGGCCGTGGTCCCGGCGGTGCTCGCGGCGGCGGGCACGGCCCCGCAGCTGCGGGTCGCGCGGCCGGCCCCGGCCCCGGCCTCCGCCCCGGCGGCCCGCCGCCCGGTCGCCCGGACGGCGCTGGCCTGGAGCCTGACCGCCTACTTCGGCATCCAGACCCTGGTCTTCTACGCCACGCTGGCCTGGTTCCCCACCATCCTGGTCGACGCCGGTCTGAGCCGGACCACCGCCGGCACCGACCAGGCCGTGCTGATCCTCGGCGTCGCCGTCGGCGGCTTCCTCGCCCCCACCCTGGCCGCCGCCCGCCGCGACCAGCGCCCGCACATCCTGGGCGTGGTGGTGGTCTGCGTGCTCGGCCTGCTCGGGGTGCTGCTCGCGCCAGCCGCCGGGGCGCCGGTCTGGGCCGGGATCCTCGGCATCGGCATGGGCGGCGGACAGGCGCTGGCCGGGGTGCTGTTCACCCGCCGGGGCGCCGACCAGGACCACGTCGCCGCGCTGTCCACCATGGCCCAGGGCGTCGGCTACCTGATCTCAGCGCTCGGCCCCGCGCTGGTCGCCCTGCTGCACGGCGGCACCGGCTCCTGGGACGTCCCGCTGCTCGCCCTGGTCGGACTGCTGCTGGTCGGCGCGGTGTTGAGCCTGCGGGCCGGGCACGACCGGGCATGACCGGATGCCCGTCGCGGGCGGCGCGGGCGGCGCGAAAAAATATTCTCCGTCGTGACGTCACACTCGGGCGCCGGGGTCCGTCGGGTCAGGGAAAGCACCGATCACCCGAGAGGACAGCACGATGACCACCACCCGTTCGATCACCGCCGAGATCCCGTCGCGCCCCCGGATGGCCACCGACCCGGCGCAGCTCGTCCCCGAACTCGCCGACGTCTCGGCCGCGTTGTTCCGGGCCGTCGGCAACCGTTCGATCCCGCGCGGTACCGTCAGCCTGGTCCAGCTGCGGGCCGGACAGATCGTCGGCAGCACCTACCTGACCGTCCTGCACACCGGATTCCTGCGCAAGGCCGGTGAGTCGGAGGAGCGGATCACCTCGGTGGCCACCTGGCAGGACTCGCCGTACCTGACCGCGGCCGAGCGGGCGGCCCTCGCCCTGGTCGAGGCCGTGCTCCAGCCCAACCCGTACGGCGAGCGGGTGTCGGACGAGCTGTACGCGGCGGCCGCCGAGCACTACGACGAGAAGGCGCTGGCCACCCTGATGCTGGCGATCGGCCAGATCGGCTTCTTCACGGCGATCGCGCTGATCGCCAAGCCCGTCCCCGGGAAGGCGTTCTCCGACCCCTGGGCCTGAGCCCCGTCGCTCCTCGAACCGGCCCGCCGAGCACCTCGTTCGGCGGGCCGGTTCCGCGTTTCAGCCTGCGGCGAGGAGGCCGGTGACCAGGGCGTTCAGCCCGTCTCCGTAGGCGTCCTGGGCGGTCACCGGCTCCCAGCGGCCCGCGACCTGTGCCAGCCGGGGGTACTCCGCCGGGTCGAGGGCGGCGAACACCTGCTCCCGGTAGGTCGGGCGGTCGTCCCCGGCGCGGCGCTCGGCCGCGGTGGCGCGGACCACGATCTCGCCGGTGGTGTAGTACCAGATCGCCCGGTAGCCCTGCGCGGCGCGCTCCGGGCTCAGGCCGCAGTCGACCAGTCCGTCGACGATCCGCTCGACGTACCACAGGGCGTGGGTGGAGAACAGGTCGTCGGCGGCCAGCACTTCGACGATCCAGGGGCAGGCGGCGAGCGCGTCGTGGATCGCGGTGGCCGCCGCGAGGACCCGTTCGCGCGGGTCGGCCGGCAGCTCCACCGGCCGCAGCGCGCGGGCGGCGTAGTCGTCCAGCAGCAGGACGAGCAGCTCCTCCTTGTTGCGCACGTGGTGGTAGAGCGCCATCGGCGTGCTGCCGATCTCGCCGGCCAGGCGGCGCATGGTCAGTTTCCCGACGCCCTCCTCGGCCACGATCCGCCGGGCCGTCCCGACGACCTCCTCCCGGGAGATGCGGGGCGGTCGGCCGGTGGCCTTGCGGGGGGTGGGGGAGGGCTGCTGCATGCCCCCATCATCCCCCGTCGGTCTCCCGCGCCTCGACAGCGGGGAGCCTTCGGGAGTAGTTTCCTTACATGTACAAAAACTCACGAGGGCGCCCCGGCCGGGTGCTCGCGGCGGTCACCGTTGCCCAGTTCGTCTTCGCCCTGGACATGTCGGTGGTCAACGTCGCCCTGCCCGCGGTCCGCGACGCACTGGGCTTCTCCCTGCTCGACCTGTCCTGGGTCGTGCACGGCTACGCGCTCACCTTCGGCGGACTCCTGCTGCTCGGCGGCCGCGCCTGCGACCTGTACGGGCGGCGCCGGCTGCTGATGCTGGGCCTGGCCGTGTTCGGACTCTGCTCGCTGGTGGGCGGACTGGCCCAGCAGCCCTGGCAGTTGGTCGCCGCCCGGGCGGGCCAGGGCCTGGGCGCCGCGGCGGCGGCCCCGGCCGCGCTCGCGCTGCTCACCATCACCTTCCCCGAGGGCCCCGGGCGGGTCCGCGCGCTCGGCGTGTGGAGTGCGGCCAACGCCGCCGGGGGAGCGCTGGGCGTACTGGCCGGGGGAGTGCTGACGGAGTACGCGAGTTGGCGCTGGGTCATGCTGGTCAACCTGCCGATCGTGGCCGCGGCCCTCGCGCTGCTCCCGGCCGGGTCGGGCGAGCCGGAACGGCCGGGCCCGCGCGGGCGGTTGGACGTGCTCGGCGCAGCCCTGGCGACCGGCGGGGTCGGGCTGCTGGTGTTCGGGGTCGTCCGCACCGACGCCCAGGGCTGGGGTGCCCCGGCCACGGTGGCCACGCTGGCCGCCGCGGTCGCCCTGCTGGCGGGCTTCGTGCTCGCCGAACTCCGTTCCCCCGCACCGCTGTTGCGGCTCGGCCTGCTGCGCAGCCGCTGGGTCGCCGGGGCCAACCTGCTGGTGTTCCTGGCCGCCGCCGGCCAGTTCGCGGCCTTCTACTTCGTCTCGCTCCACCTCCAGCAGGTGCTCGGCCTGGGCGCCGCCGCCACCGGCGCCGCCTTCCTGCCCTTCACCGCCGGACTGATCGCCGGGACGGTGCTGGCGACCTGGGTCATCGCGCGGCGCTCGCCGCGGACGGCCCTGGTGCCCGGCGCCGTCCTGGCGGCCGTCGGCCTGGGCTGGTTCGCCCTGATCGGCCCGGACGGCACCTTCCTCACCGACGTCCTCGGCCCGTCCCTGGTCACCAGCCTCGGCACCGGACTGGTGCTGGCCCCGGTAGCGGCCGCCGCGACCACCGGTGTCGCCCCCCGCGAGGCCGGTGCGGCCTCCGGCCTGCTCAACAGCTCGCGTCAACTCGGCGGCTGCGTCGGCCTGGCGGTGCTCGCCACCCTCGCCGCCCACTGCACCGGGTCGGCCACCGACCCGGCCGCCCTCGACGACGGGTACGCCCTCGGCCTGGCCGCCGGTGGGGTGCTGTTCGCCCTGGCGGCGGTGGTCGCGATCACCGTGCTGCCCCGTCGCCGGCCGGAACCGCCGGTCCTCCGTCCCACCGCTTCCGCGCAACCCCTCCTGGAAGGAACCCACTCGTGACCACCACCCCCATCACCGCCGTCGACCTGTTCGCCTCGGCGCTGCAGATCCGCCCCGACGGCGACGTCCGGGCCGCCGAACGCCGGATGAGCGGCGGGGACGCCGACACCTGGCAGGTCGCCACCTTCCACGTGGAGACCGACGCCGACGTCCACGGCGACCACTGGGAGATGCACCCGGCGGCGGACGAGGCGGTCTGCTGCCTGTCCGGCGGCGTCCGGGTGTACTTCCGCCCGGTCGAGGACGGCGCAGAGGAGGAGACGGTACGGCTGCCGGCCGGCAGTGCCGTCGTCGTCCCGCGCGGCCGCTGGCACCGGCTGGAGCTGGACGCCCCCAGCGACCTGATGTCGATCACCCTGCGCGGTGGGACGAAGCTGGAACGGCGCTGACCGATACGGGGACGGGCCCGGCGGACAGCACGTCCGCCGGGCCCGTACGCATCGTGTGCGCGTCGTGGGTCAGCCGTCGGCGTCGACCCGGGCGGCCCAGCGCTGCTCGACGTTGCTGAAGCGCCAGTAGGCGAGGGCGCAGGCCCAGACCACCACGAACATGCCGACCAGCAGGTAGCCGACGTTGTCCAGGCTGATGTCGGATATCCAGCCGGTGACCGGGTCGGTGAGGTCGAGCTTCTCGTGCAGCACGCTGACCAGCTCGATGGTGCCGATGACGAAGGCGACCGCGATGGAGAGCCCGGTGATGGTGAGGTTGTAGTAGACCTTGCGGACCGGGTTGGAGAACGCCCAGTGGTAGGCGAAGTTCATGAAGGTGCCGTCGAGGGTGTCGAACAGGCTCATGCCGCAGGCGAACAGCAGCGGCAGGCAGATGATCGCGTACCAGGGCAGGCCGGAGGCGGCGCCGGAGCCGGCCATGGCCATCAGGGCGACCTCGGTGGCGGTGTCGAAGCCGAGGCCGAACAGCACGCCGACCGGGTACATCTGGCCGGGGCGGCGGATCGACTTGGTGAGCCGGCCGAGGATGCGGTTCATGAAGCCGCGCTCGTCGAGGTGCTTCTCCAGCTGCTTCTCGTCGAACTGCCCGGCCCGCATGGCCTTGTAGACCCGGTAGATCCCGGCGAGCGCGAACAGGTTGAGCGCGGCGATCAGGTAGAGGAAGGTGCCGGAGACGCTGGTGCCGATGACGCCCAGCCACTGGTGGGTGGTGGACTGGTCGTCCACCAGGGTGCCGACGATCTGGGCGCCGCCGGCCACCAGGGCGGCCATCGCCATCACGATGGTGGAGTGGCCGAGCGCGAACCAGAAGCCGACCGACACCGGCCGCTGGCCGTCGGCCATCAACTTGCGGGTGGTGTTGTCGATCGCGGCGATGTGGTCGGCGTCGAAGGCGTGCCGCATGCCGAGGGTGTAGGCGGTGATGCCGAGTCCGACGCCGAAGGTCTGGGTGCCGATGGTGTAGTGGTTCGGGGCGATCAGCACGAACAGCATGCCGAAGGCGACGACGTGCATCGCGATGATCACGCCGAGCAGGGCGGCGGTGCGGACGGTGTCCCCGCGCTGCCAGCGGGGCGGCAGCGGCAGGGCGGATGACGGCGGTTCTTCGGTGAGGGTCATGCGTGCAGGCCTTTCCAGCTCCTCGATGGGGGCGCCCCCCGGGGAACGCGGGGAACACCGTAGGGGCTCGCTCGTTCCATCGACAAGCGTTCGCAGCTGCGAAAAGGTTGCAATAACGCAAAACCGGGACTTCGGGGACGAAGCGCCGCCGGGGTGACGTCGTCTCACCATGCGGACGATTGAGTGATTCTCTGGCCCGGCCCAGCGGGATTGCCTCTAGGGTGGCCGGTACAGCTGGTTCGCCCCGTCCGCCAGGCGGGGCGTCGTAAGAGGGAACCCGGTGAAGCCGTCCGATCGGCCATTCCGGGACTGCCCCGCAGCGGTGAGCGGGAACGACCGCCGTCATACGCACTGGACCCGGGACGGGTCTGGGAAGCGACGGCCAGTAGGTGTCCGACCTCCGTCTCCACGGAGGACGGTCGTGCCCGCGAGTCCGAAGACCTGCCCGCTGTCCGTGCGCGACCGTGTTCGCGCGCGGCCTTCCGGTGACCTCGAGGGCGGGTCGGCGTACATACCAGGCGGAGCCGTACCCGGGTACGGGCGGTCCGTCCGGTTCGTCACCCCTTCGCGCCTTCGTGCCGTCTCCGGGCACCATGAGGAATCAGGCTCGCGAAGGAGAGTCCCTTGACAGCGAAGTCCGCAGCCGCGGCGACCGTGGCGACCGCTTACGGCTACCCCCGACAGGGCCGTAACCGGGAACTGAAGAAGGCGATCGAGGGGTACTGGAAGGGCGCGGTCACCGCCGAGGCGCTCCAGGCCACCGCCGCCGAACTGCGCCGGGAGAACTGGGCCGCGCTCGCCGAGGCAGGCGTCGGCGAGGTGCCGACCGGTGACTTCTCGTTCTACGACCACGTGCTGGACGCCTCGGTGGCCGTCGGCGCCGTCCCGGCCCGGCACCGGGAGGCGGTCGACGCCGACCCGCTGGACGGCTACTTCGCGATGGCGCGCGGCAACCAGGACGTCGCGCCGCTGGAGATGACCAAGTGGTTCGACACCAACTACCACTACCTGGTCCCGGAGTTGGGCCCGGACACCGCCTTCGCGGCGAACCCGGCCAAGCCGGTCGGCGAACTGCGCGAGGCGCTCGCGCTCGGCCACACCGCCCGGCCGGTGCTGGTCGGCCCGATCACCTACCTGCTGCTCGCCAAGCCCGCCCCCGGGGTGGCCGAGGACTTCCAGCCGATCACCCTGCTGGACCGGCTGCTGCCGGTCTACGCCCAGCTGCTGGCCGAGCTCAAGGCCGCCGGTGCCGAGTGGGTGCAGCTGGACGAGCCCGCCCTGGTGCAGGACCGCACCCCGGCCGAACTCAACGCCGCCGCCCGCGCCTACCGTGAGCTCGGCGCCCTCACCGACCGGCCCAAGCTGCTGGTGGCGAGCTACTTCGACCGCCTCGGCGACGCCCTGCCGGTGCTCGCCAAGGCCCCCGTCGAGGGCCTGGCCCTGGACTTCACCGGCCCGGCCGCGGGCAACCTGGACGACCTCGCCGCGGCCGGGGGCCTGCCCGGCAAGCGCCTGGTCGCGGGCGTCGTCGACGGGCGCAACATCTGGATCAACGACCTGGAGAAGTCGCTGGCCACCCTGGCCACCCTGCTCGGCCTCGCCGAGCGGGTCGACGTCGCCCCGTCCTGCTCCCTGCTGCACGTGCCGATCGACGCCGCCGCCGAGCGCGACATCGACCCGCAGATCGCCCGCTGGCTCGCCTTCGCCAAGCAGAAGGCCGCCGAGGTCGCACTGCTGGCCCGCGGCCTGCGCGAGGGCACCGGCGCGATCACCGCCGAACTCGCCGCCAACCGCGCCGACCTGGCCTCCCGCGCCAACTCGCCGATCACCCACGACCCGGCCGTGCGCGCCCGCACCGCCGCCGTCACCGAGGCCGACGCCCGCCGCGCCCAGGCCTACCCGCAGCGGGCCGAGGCCCAGCGCGCCCGGCTCGCCCTGCCGCTGCTGCCGACCACCACCATCGGCTCCTTCCCGCAGACCACCGAGCTGCGGGTGGCCCGCGCCGACCTGACGGCCGGCCGGATCGACGGTGCGGCCTACCGGGAGCGGATGGAGGCCGAGGTCCGCGAGGTGATCGCCTTCCAGGAGAAGGCCGGCCTGGACGTCCTGGTGCACGGCGAGCCCGAGCGCAACGACATGGTCCAGTACTTCGCCGAGCAGCTCACCGGCTACCTGGCCACCCGGCACGGCTGGGTCCAGTCCTACGGCACCCGCTACGTGCGCCCGCCGGTGCTGGCCGGGGACATCTCCCGCCCGCACCCGATGACGGTCGACTGGTTCCGCTACGCCCAGGACCTCACCGAGCGCCCGGTCAAGGGCATGCTCACCGGCCCGGTCACCATGCTCGCCTGGTCCTTCGTCCGCGACGACCAGCCGCTCGGCGAGACCGCCCGGCAGGTCGCCCTCGCCCTGCGCGACGAGGTCGCCGACCTGGAGGCGGCCGGCGCCGCGGTCGTCCAGGTCGACGAGCCGGCCCTGCGCGAGACCCTGCCGCTGCGGGCCGACGCCCGCCCGGCCTACCTGGACTGGGCCACCGAGTCCTTCCGGCTCGCCACCTCCGGCGTCCGGGCGGACACCCAGATCCACACCCATATGTGCTACGCCGAGTTCGGCGCGATCATGACCGCGATCGACGAGCTCGACGCGGACGTCATCTCCCTGGAGGCGACCCGTTCGCACATGGAGGTCGCCGGAGAGCTGGCCGGGGCCGGCTACCCGCGCGAGGTCGGCCCGGGCGTGTGGGACATCCACTCCCCGCGCATCCCGAGCACCGAGGAGGCCGTCACCCTGCTGCGTGCGGGCCTCGCGGCGATCCCGGCCGAGCGGCTCTGGGTCAACCCGGACTGCGGGCTGAAGACCCGCGGCTGGACCGAGACCCGCGCCTCGCTGGACAGCCTGGTCGGCGCCGCCCGGCACCTGCGGGCCGAGCTGGCGGGCTGAGCACCGGGAAGGGGCGGGGGCGGCACCAGGTGCCGCGCCCGCCCCTTCCCGCCCTCCGGGTCCGCTCAGCCCGACCGCGGCAGCCCGAGGTGCTGGTAGATCTCGGTGGTGACCGTGGAGAAGTTCATGGTCATGAAATGCAGTCCCGGTACGCCCTCGGCCATCAGCCGGCGGCACATTTCGGTGGCGTGCTCGATTCCGATCGAGCGGACCGCGGCCGGGTCGTCCCGGTGGGCGAGCATGCGCGCGGAGAATTCCGCCGGAATGTCCGCGGTGCTCAGGGTGGGAATGCGTTCGAGTGACCGGACGGTGGTCACGGGCATGATTTCCGGAATCACCGGAATGTCGCACCCGGCGTCCGCCAGCCGGTCACGGAACCGGAGGTAGCTGTCCACCTCGAAGAACATCTGGGTGATCGCGTAGTCCGCCCCGGCACGCCACTTCGCGACGAAGTGGCGGATCTCGGAGTCCCAGTCGGGCGACCGCGGGTGCCGTTCCGGGAAGGCGGCCACCCCGACGCAGAAGTCCCCGGACTCCTTGATCAGCCGCACCAGGTCGGCGGCGTACTCCACCCCGTCCGGGTGGCGGGTCCAGCTGCCCAGCGGGTCGCCCGGCGGGTCGCCGCGCAGCGCCAGGATGTTGCGTACGCCCTGGTCGGCGTAGTGGCCGAGGATGTTCCGGAGCTCGGCGACGCTGTGGTCCACGGCGGTCAGGTGGGCGGTCGGGGTGAGCGTGGTCTCCTGGGCGATCCGGCCGGTGACGTTCACCGTCCGCTCCCTGGTGGACCCGCCGGCGCCGTAGGTCACCGAGACGAAGGTCGGGGAGAGTGCCTCCAGCCGGCGGATCGCATTCCACAGTCCGGCCTCCGCCTCGGCGCTCCGGGGCGGCATGAATTCGAACGAATAGGACCGCTTTCCGGTGGCAAGGAGATCGCGGACGGTCGCCGCCCGGTCGGTGCGCGTGGAGGGTGTCCCGAGTGTCATGGCAGGACAGTAGCGGGTCGGCCGGAATGATGTTCCAGGAAGTCCACAGTGTGATACGAGATCGTCCGCAAGTGAAATCGGAGGCGTTCGGGAAAGCCTTCGGTAGGCGGCACAATAGGAGCATGGAAAGACATTCGTACACACTTCCCGGACTGCCCGACTGGGGCCGGTGCGCGGTGCTGGGAATTCTCAACGTCACCCCGGACTCGTTCTCGGACGGGGGCCGCTGGCTGGACCCGGGCCGGGCCGTGGCCCACGGGCTGGAGCTGGTCGCGCAGGGGGCCGACCTGGTGGACGTGGGCGGCGAGTCGACCCGGCCCGGGGCGCGGCGGGTGCCGGTCGAGGAGGAACTCGCCCGGGTGCTCCCGGTGGTGCGCGGACTGGCCCGGCAGGGGGTGACGGTCAGCATCGACACCATGCGGGCCGAGGTCGCGGAGGCCGCGGTGGACGCCGGGGCCCGGATCGTCAACGACGTCAGCGGCGGCCGGGCCGACGACCGGATGGCGAAGGCGGTCGCCCGGGCCGGGGTGCCCTTCGTGGTCATGCACTGGCGGGGCCAGTCCGCCGGGATGGACGGACTGGCCGACTACCGGGACGTGGTGACGGAGGTGGTGGCCGAGGTGGGGCGGCAGCTGGACGCCGTGGTGTCGGCCGGGGTCGACCCGGCCCAGGTGATCGTCGACCCCGGCCTCGGCTTCGCCAAGGGGCGCGGGGACGACCTGGCGCTGCTCGCCGCACTGGACGCCTGGGCCGTGCTCGACCGGCCGCTGCTGGTCGCCCCCTCCCGCAAGCGCTTCCTCGGCGAGCTGCTCGCCGACCCGGCCACCGGCGAGCCGCGCCCGGCCGGGGAGCGGGACGCCGCCACCGCGGCGGCGGCCGTGCTGGCCGCCGCCCAGGGGGCGTGGGCGGTGCGGGTCCACGAGGTGCGGGCGACCGCGGACGCGGTACGGCTGGAGGCGGCCCTGCGGGCGTCCCGGTCGCCGGTCGGTCAGGGCCGCTTCCGGCCGGATCCGCCGGTCGGTCAGTCCTCGGTGCGGCGCAGCAGGTAGGTGTCCATGATCCAGCCCTTGCGCTCGCGGGCCTCCTGGCGCAGCCGGGCGATCTCCGGGGCGGCCTCGGCGAGCGGGCCGGAGACCAGGATCTCGTCCGGGCCGCCCAGGTAGGCGCCGTAGTGCACGTGCACGCCCTCGGGGTCGAGGCCGGTGAAGGCCGCCTGCCCGTCCAGCATCACCACCGCGTCCTCGCTGCCGGGGCCGAAGCCCTCGGCGGCCAGCCGGCGGGCGGTGGTGATCCGCACCGGCCGGCCGACCCGGGTGAGGGTGGTGCGGTGCTGGGCGGCGAGCACCGAGACGCTGCTGATCCCGGGCACCACCCGGTACTCGAAGGCGTCCGGCTCGGCCGCCAGCACCTCGTCCAGGACGGCGGTCACGCTGTCGTACAGGCTCGGGTCGCCCCAGACCAGCAGGGCACCGGTCTCGTCCGGGCCCAGGTGCTCGGCGACCAGCCGGGCGACCAGTTCGGCCCGGCGGCGGCGCCAGTCGTGGACCGCCTCGGTGTACGCGGGGGTGGTGCGGTCGCGCTCGGCGTCCGGGACCTCGACCACCCGGTGGCCGGGACGGCCGTGCTCCTCGATCATCCGCCGGCGCAGGTGCATCAGGTCCTGGCGCTGCTGGTTCTTGTCGAGGAGGAGGAAGACGTCGGTGCCGGCGAAGGCCTTGACCGCTTGGAGGGTGAGGTGGTCCGGGTCGCCCGCACCGATACCGATGACGATGATCTGCCGCATACCGTGATTCTGCCGGACACCGCCGGACGGATCGTCGGCGGACCGCCCCGAGCCGCGGCGACCGGTGCCCGTGCGAACGCCGTCGGCCGTGCCGGACACGGCCCGTTCACGAGGACGTGACCTTCCGCACGCTGGGCTTTCGAGCGGTTGGAGGCGATTGACGGCCCCCCGGGGCGGGCCTAACCTACCGGACGTAGTGATGGCGTAAGGAAGCCGGTGGGACTCCGGCACGGTCGCGCCACTGTGAGCGGAACCGCCCCCGGGCGGGCCCGCGAGTCAGATACGGCGCCATCACCTCTGCCCCAACGAGAACGGGACGCACGATCCCCGAAGGAGGCTCAACTGTGAGCACCAGTATGCCCGGGCCCTCCGCCCTGCCCGTCCCGGTCGTGGTGCCGGCGTCCAAGGCCGTCGCCTGGCTGGTCGTCACCGCCCTCATCGCGCTGGCCGTCTACTACTTCATCGGCGTCGACCAGGGCGCCTACTCCGTGTTCGGCAAGGACATGCACATCCACGAGTTCGTCCACGACTCGCGGCACTTCCTCGGCTTCCCCTGCCACTGACGACCGGAAGCAGCGAACAACCCCACATGGAGAAGAGACTCATCCTGCGCGGCGTCCTCGCCGGCGCAGTGGCCGGCCTGCTCGCCTTCGTCTTCGCCCGGATCTTCGCCGAGCCGCAGATCAACGCGGCGATCGAGTACGAGAGCGGACGCGACGACGCGCAGGGACTGCTGGACAAGGCCGCCGGGCTGCCGATGGACATGGGCGGACCGGACATCTTCAGCCGCACCGTCCAGGCCAACGTCGGCATCGGCGTCGGCATGATCCTGTTCGGCACGGCGATGGGCGCGCTGTTCGCGATCGCGTACACCGTCTGCCTGGGCCGCACCGGCCGGCTCCGCCCGCGCACCCTGGCGATGCTGGTGGCGCTCGGCGGCTTCCTCGGCCTGTACTTCGTGCCCTTCATCAAGTACCCCGCCAACCCGCCGGCCATCGGGCACCCGGAGACCATCCGGGACCGCGGCAACCTGTACCTGGGCATGGTCGTCTGCTCGATCGTGTTCCTGGTCCTGGCGGTCTGGCTCGGCAAGCGCCTCCAGGCCCGGTTCGGGAACTGGAACGCCACCCTGCTGGCGGCCGGCGCCTTCGCGGTGGCGATCGGCATCGTCATGGCGGTGCTCCCCTCGCTCGGTGAACTCGCCGACAACGTCCAGCAGTTCGGTCACCACGCGACGGAGACCCCGCTGCCGCTGACCGACGACAAGGGCGCCATCGTCTACCCGGGCTTCCCGGCGGACACCCTGTTCGAGTTCCGCTTCTACTCGGTGGCCGCGCAGCTGCTGCTGTGGGGCACGCTCGGCCTGCTCTTCGGGCCGATGGCCGAGCGCCTGCTCAAGAGCCGCGCCGAGGCCGCGGCCGCCCCGGCCGAGGCCGGGCCCGAGCCGGTCGGCGCGGTATGACGCCGACGTCCCCGACGTCCCCGAGGGCCGTGACGCCACAGCGCGTCGCGGCCCTCGGGCCGTTCTTCGCGTTCGAGGCCCACGGCGCCGACGGGCCGGTGGAGCCGTGGCGGTCGATGGCCGAACTCCTCGACCGGCCAGGGGCGTTGGCGGAGCGGGTGGCCGGTTCCCGGGGCCACCTGGCGGCCGCCGGCGGGCAGCCGTTCGAGGCGGTGGAACTGCGGGTGGCCGCCTCGGTGACCCAGCTGGGTCTGGTCGCCCGGGTGCTCTCGCCCGCGTTCGGCGTCGCCGTCCTGGACGGGGCACTGTTCGGCTACGGCCTGCGGGAGGCCCGGTGGCAGCCGACTCCCGGCGGGCTGTTCCCGCTGTCGCTGCCCGCCCGGGCGCCCGTCCCGGTCGCCGAACCGGCCGTGCTCGCCGAGCGGTTCGCGGCGGAGGTGCTGGACGGGCCGGTCCGGGAACTGACCGAGGCCTTCGCGGAGTTCGGGGTCCCGCCGCGGATCCGATGGGGCAACGTCGCGTCGGCGGTCAACGGTGCGGCCGCGGCCGTGGTCCGTGCCTCCCCGCAACTCGGGGTACGAGCACGGGAGTTGGCTGCCCGACTGCTGGACCTGCCACCGCTGCGCGGGGCCGGCACGGTGGCCGCGGACGGCACCGGCTTCCGTCGCCGCAGCTGCTGCCTGATCTACCGGGCCGCACCGGACCGGGCGGGCGGGCTGTGCGGGGACTGCGTCCTCAGCGCGCCACCGGGCGTCCGGGACAAGGCCTGATCAGGACCTCGGAACGCACCGGTGCCCCGGCCCTCCGCGACGGAGGCCGGGGCACCGGCGGGCTCAGTGTGTTGCGTGGGGGTGGAAGCCGCGGCCGGACTTGCGGCCCAGCTGGCCGGCTTCGACCATCCGGGAGAGCAGCGGCGGCGGGGCGTACAGCGGCTCCTTGTACTCCGCGTACAGGGACCGGGCGATCGCCTCGACGGTGTCCAGGCCGATCAGGTCGGCGAGCTGCAGCGGGCCCATCGGGTGGGCGCAGCCGTGCACCATGCCGGCGTCGATGTCCGCCGGGGTGGCGTGCCCGGCCTCGGCCATCCGGATCGCGGACAGCAGGTAGGGCACCAGCAGGGCGTTGACCACGAAGCCGGCCCGGTCCCGGGAGCGGACGACGTGCTTGCCGAGGGTGTCGCGGGCGAAGCCCTCCACCCGCTCCAGCACCGCCGGGTCGGTGTGCAGCGAGGACACCAGCTCCACCAGGGGCATCACCGGGGCCGGGTTGAAGAAGTGCAGCCCGAGCACGTGGGAGGCCCGGCCGGTCGCGATGCCCAGACGGGTGATCGGGATCGCCGAGGTGTTGGTGGCCAGCACCGCGTCGTCGTCGGCGAGCACCTTGTCCAGGGTGGTGAGCACGTCGTTCTTCACCGCCTCGTCCTCGACGACGGCCTCGACCACCAGCTGGCGGTCCGCGAGCGCCTCCAGGTCGTCGGCGAACAGCAGGTGCGCCCAGGTGGACTCGCGATCGGTCGGGTCGATCCGGCCGCGGTCGACGGCGCGGTGCAGGGAGCGGTCGATCCGGCCGCGGGCGGCCCGGAGCGCGGTCTGGTCCTTCTCGCACACGATGGTGTCCAGGCCGGCCCGGGCGAAGACCTCGGCGATGCCGGAGCCCATCTGTCCGGCGCCGACGACGGCTACCCGTCGGATCTCGTTCATGGCTGCCTCCGTACTGGGCGGGTGGTCGCTGTGCGGGCGGCCACCCGCCGGGGTGGTCGGTTGCGGCGCGGTCGGTCAACCGCGCGGGCGGTTCGGGTCGCGGTCGCCGCAGGGGCGGTCAGGCCGCGGTGCGGATGCGGACCAGGTGGCGGGCGTACGCCTCGGTGGTGAGGAAGGCGGGCAGCTCCTCGCCGAGCGCGGTCTCCTGGAGGATCCGCACGGCGTTGTCGAGCAGGTCGGGCTCGACGCCCTCGGCGAGCAGGGCGGCCCGCTCCCGGTCGATCAGCCGGCGCACCAGGTCGGCGGTGGCGAGCGAGCCGCCGGTCAGCCGGGTGCAGTGGTGCTGCCACTGCCAGATCTGGCAGCGGGCGATCTCGGCGGTGGCGACGTCCTCCATCAGGCCGAACACGGCGACGGCGCCGGAGCCGCCGAGCCAGGCGGTGAGGTAGCGCAGGGCGACGGCGACGTTGGCGCGCAGCCCCTGGTCGGTGGGCAGGCCGACGGACAGCCGGTGCACGCCCAGCAGGTCGTCGGCGGTGACCTCGACGTCCTCGCGGGTGCGGTCGAGCTGGTTCGGGCGGTCGCCGAGGACCGCGTCGAAGGCGGTGCGGCAGGTCTCCACCAGGCCGGGGTGGGCGACCCAGGAGCCGTCGAAGCCGTCCCCGGCCTCGCGCTCCTTGTCGGCCCGGACCTTGGTCAGGGCGACCGCGTTGGCCTCGGCGTCGCGCTGCGGGATGGCCGCGGCCATCCCGCCGATGGCGTGGGCTCCGCGCCGGTGGCAGGTGCGCACCAGCAGCTCGGTGTAGGCGCGCATGAAGGGCTGGGTCATGGTGAGGGTGGCGCGGTCCGGCAGCACGTAGCGCGGGCCGTGCTGGGCGAAGTTCTTGATCAGGCTGAACAGGTAGTCCCACCGGCCCGCGTTCAACCCGGCCGCGTGGTCCCGGAGTTCGTAGAGGATCTCGTCCATCTCGAAGGCCGCGGTGATGGTCTCGATCAGGACGGTCGCCCGGACCGTGCCGTACGGGATGCCCAACTCGGCCTGGGCGAAGGTGAACACCTCGTTCCACAGCCGGGCTTCGAGGTGGTTCTCCAGCTTGGGCAGGTAGAAGTACGGGCCGCTGCCGAGCTCGATCTGGCGGCGGCCGCAGTGGAAGAGGTAGAGGCCGAAGTCGACCAGCGCGCCGACCGCGGGGCGGCCGTCGACCAGCAGGTGGGCCTCGTCCAGGTGCCAGCCGCGGGGACGGACCACGATGGTGGCGGGGGTGTCGCCGACCCGGTAGCGCTTGCCCTCGGGGGTGGTGTCGTCGATCCGGCGCTCGATCGCGTCGACCAGGTTGAGCTGGCCGCCGATCAGGTTGTGCCAGGTGGGGGAGGTGGCGTCCTCGAAGTCGGCGAGCCACACCTTGGCCCCGGAGTTGAGCGCGTTGACGGCCATCCGGCGCTCGGGCGGGCCGGTGATCTCCACCCGGCGGTCGTGCAGGCCCGGTCCGGCGCCGGCCACCCGCCAGTCGGCGTCCGCCCGGACGGCGCGGGTGTCGGGGCGGAAGTCCAGGGTGCCGCCGGCCGCCAACTCGGCGCGGCGGCGGTCCCGTTCGGCGAGCAGCTCGGTGCGTCGGGCGGCGAACCCGTCGTGCAGCCGGGCGAGGAAGGCGAGGGCCTCGGGGGTCAGGATCTCCTCGAAGCGGTCCTCGTGTTCTCCGAGGACCTCGACGCGACTGGGCTGGCTCATCCGGATCTCCAGGAAGCAGGCGGGAAGCATGGGGGTTGGTGAAGGGCCCGGCGGCCACGTCCCTCAACGCGACCGCCGGGCGGGTGGGCGGGCCGGAGCCGGAGTCAGCTGCTCCGTGGGTGTCGGCCCGCCCGGGGTGGCGCGTTCCGGTGGGCCCGCTCGACCCGCCGGACGGCCTGGCTCAGTGGAACTGCTCGGCCTCGGTGGAGCCGGTCAGGGCGAGGGTCTCGGCGTTCGGGTTGAGTGCGGTGGAGACCTGGTCGAAGTAGCCGGTGCCGACCTCACGCTGGTGCTTGACGGCGGTGTAGCCGTCCGGCGCGGCCGCGAACTCGGCCTCCTGGAGGTCGACGTAGGCGGTCATGCCGTGCTCGGCGTAGCCGCGGGCGAGTTGGAACATCGAGTGGTTCAGCGCGTGGAAGCCGGCCAGCGTGATGAACTGGAAGCGGTAGCCCATCGCGCCCAGCTCGCGCTGGAACTTGGCGATCTGGTCGTCGTCCAGCGCGGCCTTCCAGTTGAAGGACGGCGAGCAGTTGTAGGCGAGCATCTTGTCCGGGTGCTCGGCCTTGATCGCCTCGGCGAACTCGCGGGCCTGCGCCAGGTCCGGGGTGCCGGTCTCCACCCAGATCAGGTCGGAGTACGGGGCGAAGGCGAGACCGCGGGAGATCACCGGCGCCATGCCGGGCTCGATCCGGTAGAAGCCCTCGGCGGTGCGCTCGCCGGTGCAGAAGCGGGCGTCGCGCTCGTCCACGTCGGTGGTCAGCAGGTTGGCGGCGAGCGCGTCGGTGCGGGCGACGATCAGGGTCGGCACGTCGGCGATGTCGGCCGCCAGGCGGGCCGCGTTGAGGGTGCGGATGTGCTGGGCGGTGGGCACCAGCACCTTGCCGCCGAGGTGGCCGCACTTCTTCTCGGAGGCGAGCTGGTCCTCGTAGTGGATGCCCGCGGCGCCGGCCGCGATCATGCCCTTCGTGAGCTCGAAGGCGTTCAGCGGGCCGCCGAATCCGGCCTCGGCGTCGGCGACGATCGGCACCAGCCAGTCCGGGCCGTCGTTGCCCTCGGCGGCGTCGATCTCGTCGGCGCGCAGCAGCGCGTTGTTGATCCGACGCACCACCTGGGGGACCGAGTTGGCCGGGTAGAGGCTCTGGTCGGGGTAGGTCTGGCCGGCCTGGTTGGCGTCGGCGGCGACCTGCCAGCCGGACAGGTAGATCGCCTGCAGCCCGGCCTTGACCATCTGGACGGCCTGGCCGCCGGTGAGCGCGCCGAGGGCGTGGATGTAGTCCTGCTCGTGCAGCTGGCGCCACAGCCGCTCGGCGCCGCGCCGGGCCAGGGTGTGCTCCTCGCGGACCGTGCCGGACAGGCGGACGACGTCGGCCGCGGTGTAGGTGCGCTCGATGCCGGCCCAGCGGGGGTCGGACGCCCACCGGGCGGCCAGCGCCGCCGCCTGCTGCTCCTGCTGCTGCCGAACGGACTGGGTCATGGTGATCCAACTCCCGGGGATGCTGTGCGAAGGATGTGAGGCACCTCTCACCGGGGTGGTGAGAGGGCGGCCGGGTGGAACCGGGCAGCGGTGAGGCACCGCGGGACGTGGTCGCCCGGACAGCGGTCCGAGGCGTTGACCTGCGCTTTCGGTGCTGTGCTGTGCGCCTCCCGGCCGCAGTGATGACTCTGGCACTGAGTGCCACCCGCCGTCATCGATGGAGCGGTGCCAATTTCTGCGAAGCCGACCCGGCGAATCGGCGAAGGTTGCGAAGGCTCGCCCGGGGTCGTCCTGGCTACACTGCGTCCCAGCAGGTCGGCGCGGGGAGGGACGGGACGATGGGGAAGGCCTTCGCGGGCGCCAGGCTCCGGCGGCTCCGGCAGGAACGGGGACTGAGTCAGGCCGCGATGGCCCGGCTGGTCGACCTCTCGCCCAGCTACCTCAACCAACTGGAGCACGACGCCCGGCCGTTGACCGTCGCCGTGCTGCTACGGCTGACCGAGGCGTTCGGCGTCGAGGCCGGCTACTTCGCCCCGCCGGACAGCGCCCGGCTCACCGCCGAACTGCGCGACGCCCTCGGCGAGGAGCTCGCGGCCGGCCGGATCACCCCCGGCGACCTCGACGAGGTCGCCGCCCGACTGCCCGCCGTGGCCCGGCTGTTGACCGACCTGGGCCGCGGGCGCCGGGCCCAGGCCGAGCAGCTCGCCGTCCTCGCGGGGGACCGGGGGCCCGCCGCCGATGCCCGGACACCGCACGAGGAGGTCCGCGAGTTCTTCTACCGCCGCCAGAACTACGTCCATGAACTCGACACTGCCGCCGAGGAGCTGGCCGGCGAGATCGGGCTCCGGCGGGGTGAGGTCCGGGCCGTGCTGGCCGAGCGGCTGGCCTCGGCGCACGGAGTCCAACTCGCCTCCGGCGGCGAACAGTTGCACCAGTACGACCCGCGGGCGCGGATCCTTCGGCTGTCCGACCGGCTGCGCCCGGGCCAGCAGGCCTTCCGGCTGGCCACCCAGCTCGGCTACCTGGAGCACGACGCCCTGCTCTCCGAACTCGCCGCCCAGGACAGCCCGGAGGGCTCCGCGGCGCACTCGCTGACCCGGATCGGGCTGGCCAACTACTTCGCCGCCGCCCTGGTGCTGCCCTACGCCGCCTTCCACGCCGAGGCCGAGTCCGCCCGCTACGACATCGAGCACCTCGCCGACCACTTCGGCGTCGGCTACGAGACGGTCTGCCACCGGCTCAGCACCCTGCAGCGCGCCGGACTGCGCGGGGTGCCGTTCTCCTTCGTCCGGGTCGACCGGGCCGGGAACGTCTCCAAGCGGCAGTCCGCCACGCCCTTCCACTTCTCCCGCACCGGCGGCACCTGCCCGCTGTGGAACGTCTATGACGCCTTCGCCGCCCCCGGCCGGGTGCACGTCCAGGTCGCCGCCATGCCGGACGGCCGCCGCTACCTCTGGACGGCCCGCGCCGTCACCCGCGCACCCGGCGGCTGGGGGCGGCCCGGCAAGACCTTCGCCATCGGCCTGGGCTGCGAGCTCCGGCACGCCGGTCGGCTGGTCTACTCCACCGGCCTGGACCTCGGCGACGAGGCCGCGGCCACCCCGATCGGCCTGGGCTGCAAGGTCTGCGAACGCCCGGCCTGCGCCCAGCGCTCGGCCCCGGCCATCGGCCGGCCGTTGGCGGTGGACGAGCACACCAGCACGTTCATCCCGTACTCCGTGCGGGCCGACCGGGAACCGTAGGCCCTCCGGTCGGGAACCGTAGGCCCTCCGGTCGGGAACCGTAGGCCCTCCGGTCGGGAACCGTAGGCCCTTCGGCCGGGAACCGTAGGTCCCTCAGGTCGGCCCCGGGTGCCAGGTGTCGAAAAGGCCAAGAAACCGGGGAGCCCGGGAGGGCCGTAAGACGGGGGTGTCATGATGGCGCCGCCATGACCGATCCGGATACCGAGTCCGCGCCGCCGGTGCGCGCCGCCGCCCTGGACCTTCGCGTGCTGCGGGCGCTGCCCTTCGCGACGGTCTGCGTCGTGCTGGCCGCCGCCGGGCACGTGCTCGCCTCCGGGGACCCGGTTCCACCGGGGGCCCTGCTGTTCGGCTGGGCGCTGGTCGGGGCGGTCGCGGTGTCCGGTGCGCGCCGGGAGCGGTCGGCGCGGGCGATCACCGGCGGACTGGCCGGCGGCCAGGCGGGCCTGCACGTGCTGTTCCACGTGGCCGAGGCCCCGCGCCGGGCCCCGGTGCGGGCCGGGATGGCCGACATGCCGGGGATGGGCGCCCACTCCGGCGCCGCCGCGCCGCACGCCGCGGTCGCGGCGGCCCACCTCGGCTTCTGGTGCCACGCCCCGCTGGCCGGGCTCAGCACGCCGATGCTGCTGGCGCACGCCGTCGCGACGCTCGTCGCCGGGTGGTGGCTGCGCCGGGGCGAGGCCGCGGTGTGGGCGCTGGTCCGGCACACGGCCCGGACCGCCGCCGCGGCCGGGCGGGCCGGGGCGGCCCGGTTCCTCGGTGTGCCGGGCCTGTTCGCGGCGCTGCGGGACGGGCTGGACGGCCGCTCCGGCGCGGGCGCGCTCTGCCGGGCCACCGGTCCGGACCGCTCGGGTCGGGCCCGGTCGGGGGTGCTCCGGTACGTGGTGGTCAGGCGCGGTCCGCCGTGGTGTGCGGCCGGCTGACCGGGTTCCCCGGGGCACGGCCGCCCGTCCCCGACCCCTGACCGACCGCCGCACGCCGCGCGCGTGCCCTCCCCTGGAGAACACCCGACCCATGAGGACTTCCGCCGTGCTCCGCCTCGCCGCCGCCTCCGCCGTGGCGGCCGCGACCGTACTGGCCGCCGCCACCACCGCCTCCGCGCACGTCATCGTGGACCCGTCCAGCGTCCCGAAGAACACCACCGACCAGACCTTCGCGTTCCGGGTGCCGAACGAGGACGACAACAACAGCACGGTCAAGGTGGAGATCGACTTCCCGACCGACCACCCGGTCCCGTCCGCCCTGGTGGCGCCGGTGCCGGGCTGGACCGACAAGATCACCACGACCAAGCTGGCCACCCCGATCCACACCGACGACGGTGACGTCACGGACGTGGTCTCGCAGATCGTCTGGACCGGCGGCCAGATCGCCCCCGGGCACTACCAGGACTTCACCGTCGAGTTCGGCGCCCTGCCCGAGGGCACCGACAAGGTGGTCTTCAAGGCCCTCCAGACGTACAGCGACGGCAATGTGGTGCGCTGGATCGAGGAGCCCCAGGCCGGCCAGCCGGAGCCGAAGAACCCGGCTCCGGTGCTCACCCTGACGGCGGCGACCGCCGACGACGGGGACTCCCCGAGTGCGGCACCCAGTGCCGCCGCGGGCGCCAAGCCGGCCCCGGCGGCTACCAGCGGCACCACCACGGCCGCCGCGGCGAGCAGCAGTGACTCGACCGCCCGCGGCCTGGGCATCGCGGGCATCGTGGTCGGCGTGCTCGGCACTGCGGCGGGTCTGCTGCTCGGCCGCCGCGGCCGCGGCGGTGACGCGGGTACCTCGGCCTAAGGGCCTGTCGAAGGCCGGTGCGGGAGGCAGGTCCTCCGGCACCGGCCTTCTGCTGCCGCCACTCGGGCGGCGGGGACCCTGGACTTACTAGGACGTCCAACTATATTCTCGGAGACAGGTCCGCGGTGTCAGGGAAGCCGGTGTGAATCCGGCACGGTCCCGCCACTGTGACCGGGGAGTTCGTCCTCACAGCGACGGCCACTGGCAGCCAGCCGGGAAGGCCTGGGGGCGGGCGTGGATCCGGGAGTCAGGATACCGGCCGCGGGTGTTCCGTGTTTTCCACGAGGATGGAGACGACACGCATGACTCCGGGCCGCTGTTCCCGCTCCGCTGCCGTGCTTCCGACCGTCGGGGCCCACCGCCCCTGACGGTCCGTCAACCACCGCCCGCCGCACCGGCGTACGACCGTACGCCCGGCCCCGCGGCGACGGCGGTGGGTGCTCCATTCCTCCTCTCCCCACCCGTGATGAGAGAAGGAACCGATGGTCCGAGAACTGACCCACTTCATCGGCGGCAAGCGCGTCGCCGGCACGTCCGGCCGCTTCGGCGACGTCTTCGACCCCAACACCGGCCGGGTCCAGGCCCGGGTGCCGCTGGCCGACCGCGCCGAGGTCGAGGCGGTGATCGCCGACGCCGCCCAGGCGCAGCCCGAGTGGGCGGCCTGGAACCCGCAGAAGCGGGCCCGGGTGCTGCTGCGCTTCCTGCAACTGGTCGACCGGGAGAAGGAGGAGCTGGCCCGGCTGCTCTCCGCCGAGCACGGCAAGACCGTCGCCGACGCCCACGGGGACATCCAGCGCGGCCTGGAGGTGGTGGAGTTCGCCGCCGGGATCCCGCACCTGCTGAAGGGCGAGTTCACCGACAACGCCGGCACCGGCATCGACGTCTACTCGATGCGCCAGCCGCTGGGCGTGGTCGCCGGCATCACGCCGTTCAACTTCCCGGCGATGATCCCGCTCTGGAAGGCCGCGCCCGCGCTGGCCTGCGGCAACGCCTTCGTGCTCAAGCCCTCCGAGCGGGACCCCTCGGTGCCGCTGCGCCTCGCCGAACTGTTCCTGGAGGCCGGGCTGCCGCCGGGCGTGCTCAACGTGGTCAACGGCGGCAAGGAGGCCGTGGACACCCTGCTGGAGGATCCGCGGGTGCAGGCGGTCGGCTTCGTCGGCTCCACCCCGATCGCCCAGTACGTGTACGCCACCGCGGCCGCGCACGGCAAGCGGGCGCAGTGCTTCGGCGGTGCCAAGAACCACATGATCGTGATGCCGGACGCCGACCTCGACCAGGCCGCCGACGCGCTGATCGGCGCCGGGTACGGCTCCGCGGGCGAGCGCTGCATGGCGATCTCGGTGGCCGTCCCGGTGGGGGAGGAGACCGCGGACGCCCTGGTGGCCAAGCTGGTCGAGCGGATCGGCGCGCTGAAGGTAGGCCGCTCGGACGACCCGGCGGCCGACTTCGGCCCGCTGGTCGGCGCGGACGCGGTCGAGCGGGTCCGCGGCTACCTGGAGATCGGCGTCCAGGAGGGCGCCGAACTGGTCGTGGACGGGCGGGACTTCCGGCTCGAAGGGCACGAGGACGGCTACTTCCTGGGCGCCTCGCTGTTCGACAGGGTGACGCCCGACATGCGGATCCACCGCGAGGAGATCTTCGGCCCGGTGCTCACCGTGGTCCGCGCCGCCGACTACGAGGAGGCGCTGCGGCTGCCCAGCGAGCACGAGTTCGGCAACGGCGTGGCCATCTACACCCGGGACGGCGACACCGCCCGGGACTTCGCCCGCCGGGTGAACACCGGCATGGTCGGCGTCAACGTGCCCATCCCGGTGCCGATCGCCTACCACACCTTCGGCGGCTGGAAGCGCTCCGCCTTCGGCGACCTCAACCAGCACGGCCCGGACTCGATCCGCTTCTACACCCGTACCCGCACCGTCACCTCCCGCTGGCCCTCCGGGGTCAAGGAGGGGGCGAGCTTCACCATGCCGACGATGGGGTGAACACCGTGCACGCAAGCGACTTGACGGAGGATCAGGTGGCGATCGCGGAGGCCGTGCAGGCCTTCGCCGCCGAACACCTGGCCCCGCACGCGGTGGAGTGGGACCAGGCCAAGCACTTCCCGGTGGACGTGCTGCGCAAGGCCGCCGACCTCGGTCTCGCCGGGGTGTACGTCCGCGAGGACGCCGGCGGCTCCGAACTCTCCCGGCTGGACGGCGTGGTGGCCTTCGAGGCGCTGGCCACCGGCTGCCCGTCCATCGCCGCCTACCTGTCCATCCACAACATGGTCGGCTGGATGGTCGACCGCTACGGCAGCGAGGCCCAGCGCCACCGCTGGCTGCCCGCGCTCTGCACGGCCGAACACCTGGGCAGCTACTGCCTGACCGAGCCCGGCGCCGGCTCCGACGCCGCCGCGCTCGCCACCCGGGCCGTCCGGGACGGCGACCACTGGGTGCTGGACGGCGTCAAGCAGTTCATCTCGGGCGCGGGCGCCGCGCAGCTGTACATCGTGATGGCGCGCACCGGCGGCCCGGGCCCCGGCGGGGTCTCCGCCTTCGTGGTGGAGCGGGACGACCCGGGGCTGTCCTTCGGCCCGAACGAGAAGAAGATGGGCTGGAACGCCCAGCCCACCCGCCAGGTGCTGCTGGACGGCGTCCGGCTGCCCGCCGACCGGCTGCTCGGCGGCGAGGGCGAGGGCTTCCGGATCGCCATGGCCGGCCTCAACGGCGGTCGGCTCGGCATCGCCGCCTGCTCGCTCGGCGGCGCCCAGAACGCCCTGGACCGGACCACCGCCTACCTCGCCGAGCGCGAGGCCTTCGGCGCCCGACTGCTGCACGCCCAGGCGCTGCAGTTCCGACTGGCCGACATGGCCACCGAGTTGGAGGCCGCCCGGGCCCTGGTCTGGCGGGCCGCCGCGGCCCTGGACCGGGGCGACCGGCGGGCCCCGCAGCTGTGCGCGATGGCCAAGCGGTACGCCACCGACACCGGCTTCGAGGTGGCCAACGAGGCGCTGCAACTCCACGGCGGCTACGGCTACCTGGCCGAGTACGGCATCGAGAAGATCGTCCGCGACCTGCGGGTGCACCAGATCCTGGAAGGGACCAACGAGATCATGCGCGTCATCGTGGCCCGCGGCCTGATCGGGGCCGCGTGATGACCGGGAACGACATCGACGAGGTCCTGGTCCACCGGGAGGGGCGGGCCGGCCTGATCGTCCTCAACCGCCCGGGCGCCCTCAACGCCCTCACCCACGGCATGGTGCGGCGGATCTCGGACGCCCTGGACGCCTGGGAGGACGACGGGAAGGTCGACACCGTCGTCGTCACCGGGGCCGGCGAGCGCGCCTTCTGCGCCGGCGGCGACATCGTGGCCATCCACCGCGCCGCCACCGGCGGCGACCCGGGCGCCGTCGAGGAGTTCTGGCGCGACGAGTACCGGCTGAACGCCCGGATCGCCCGCTACCCCAAGCCCTACGTCGCCGTGATGAGCGGCATCGTGATGGGCGGCGGGGTCGGCGTCTCGGCCCACGGCAGCGTCCGGATCGTCACCGGGACCACCCGTATCGCCATGCCGGAGGCGGGCATCGGCTTCGTCCCGGACGTCGGCGGCACCTATCTGCTCGCCCTCGCGCCCGGCGAGCTGGGCACCCACCTGGCCCTCACCGCGGGCTCGGTCGGCGCCGCGGACGCCCTGCTCTGCGGGCTCGCCGACCACTTCGTCCCCGCCGAGCACCTCCCGGCGCTGCTCGACGACCTGGCCGAACTGCCCGTGCACGACGCCCTGGAACGCCACGTCGCACCCGCGCCGCCCGGCGACCTGGAGGCCCAGCGCCCGTGGATCGACGCCTGCTACGCGGCCGGCACCGTCGAGGAGATCCTCGACCGGCTGCGGGACAGCGGCGAGCCGGAGGCCAAGCAGGCCGCCGACCGGATCGCCGTCAACTCCCCGAGCGCGGTCAAGGCCACCCTGGCCGCGCTGCGCCGGGCCCGGGCGCTCGGCCCGCTGGAGGCGGTGCTCGACCAGGAGTACCGGATCTCCTGCGCGGCCCTGGCCACCCCGGACCTCGCGGAGGGCATCCGCGCCCAGGTGATCGACAAGGACCGGGCGCCGAAGTGGCGCCCGGCCACCCTGGGCGAGGTCGAACCCGCCACCGTGGCCCGCTACTTCGCCCCGCTCGGCGAGCGCGAACTCGGCCTCGCCACCACCACACCCCTGGAGCGCTGGTGACCCTCGACATCGGATCCCTCGACATCGGATTCGTCGGACTCGGCAACATGGGCGGCCCGATGGCCGCCAACCTGGTCAAGGCCGGACACCGGGTGACCGGCTACGACCTGGTGCCGGAGGCGCTGCGGCAGGCGGAGGGGGCCGGCGTCCGCGCGGCGGCCTCCGCGGCCGAAGCGGTGCGGGACGCGCAGGTGGTGATCAGCATGCTCCCGGCCGGCCGGCACGTGCTCGCCGCCTACGCCGAGCTGCTGCCCGCCGCCCGCCCGGACACCCTCTTCGTCGACTGCTCCACCATCGACGTCGCGGACGCCCGGACGGCGCACGAGCTGGCCGTGCGGGCCGGGCACCGCGCCGTGGACGCGCCGGTCTCCGGCGGGGTGGTCGGAGCCACCGCCGGGACCCTCACCTTCATGGTCGGGGCGACCGAGCCGGACTTCGCGGACGTACGGCCGGTCCTGGAGGCGATGGGCCGCAAGGTGGTGCACTGCGGTGCGGCCGGTGCCGGGCAGGCCGCGAAGATCTGCAACAACATGATCCTCGGCATCTCGATGATCGCCGTCAGCGAGGCCTTCGTCCTCGGCGAGAGCCTCGGCCTCAGCCACCAGGCGCTGTTCGACGTCGCCTCGACCGCCTCCGGCCAGTGCTGGGCGCTCACCAGCAACTGTCCGGTCCCCGGCCCGGTGCCGGCCAGCCCGGCCAACCGGGACTACGCGGCCGGGTTCGCCGCCGCCCTGATGGCCAAGGACCTCGGCCTGGCCGCCGGGGCCGCCGAGGCGGCCGGCCTGCCCACCGAACTCGGCCGCAGGGCAGCCGAGTTGTACGCGGACTTCGCGGCGGCCGACGGCGCCGGCCTGGACTTCTCGGCGATCATCACCACCCTCAAGGAGAACCGCGCATGACCGCTGGCGAGACGGTGTACGAGACGGCGTACGAGACGATCCGGGTCGAGCGCAAGGGCCGGGTCGGGGTGATCACCCTCGACCGGCCCAAGGCGCTGAACGCCCTGAACACCCGGCTGATGACCGAGGTCGTCGAGGCGGCGACCGCGTTCGACCGGGACCGGGAGATCGGCTGTCTGCTGGTCACCGGCTCGGAGAAGGCCTTCGCGGCCGGGGCCGACATCAAGGAGATGCAGTCGCTGGAGTTCGTCGACGCCTACCTGGGCGACTGGTTCGCCGCCTGGGACCGCTTCGCCGCGCTGCGCAAGCCGGTGGTCGCCGCGGTCGCGGGCTACGCGCTGGGCGGCGGCTGCGAGTTGGCGATGATGTGCGACGTCCTGCTGGCCGCGGACACCGCGAAGTTCGGGCAGCCGGAGATCAAGCTCGGGGTGATCCCGGGCATCGGCGGCTCGCAGCGGCTGACCCGGGCCATCGGCAAGGCCAAGGCCATGGACCTGTGCCTGACCGGCCGGATGATGGGCGCCGAGGAGGCCGAGCGGGCCGGGCTGGTGGCCCGGATCGTCCCGGCCGACCAGCTGCTCACCGAGGCGCTGGCTACTGCCGAGACCGTCGCGGCGATGTCCGCCCCGGCGGCGGTGATGCTCAAGGAGAGCGTGAACCGGGCCTTCGAGACCACCCTCGCCGAGGGCGTGCGCTTCGAACGCCGGCTGTTCCACTCGGTGTTCGCCACGGCGGACCAGAAGGAGGGGATGGCGGCCTTCGCCGAGAAGCGCCCGCCGAAGTTCGAGCACCGCTGAGGCCCGCCGCTCCTGGCCGCCGCGGGGTGGCCAGGGGTGCTGGCGGGTACCTGACATTCCTTGACTGTTCATCCCTCACCTCCCCTGTCCGGAGACTCCGGTGGGAAGACCGTCGGTGAACCGGTGCGGTGGCATCCGGCACCCGCACCGGCACGACGGAGAGGGTGAAGCTGATGTCCGGAATGACCCGACGGAGGCTGCTCGGATCGGCGGCCGGCGTGCTGGGATCGGCGGCGGCGATGAGCCTGCTGCCGCCGAGCGTCCAGCGGGCGGTGGCGGCGGGCGTGCCGAAGGCCGGTTCGCTGCGGGACGTCGAGCACGTGGTGCTGCTGATGCAGGAGAACCGTTCCTTCGACCACTACTTCGGCACGCTGGCCGGTGTCCGCGGCTTCGCGGACCCGGACGCCCTGCGGCTGGAGAACGGGCGCTCCGTGTTCTACCAGCCCGACGGCGAGAACCCGGACGGCTACCTGCTGCCGTTCCGCCTGGACACCGGCACCACGAGCGCCCAGGCGATCCCGTCCACCAGCCACGCCTGGGCGGTCCAGCACCAGGCGTGGAACGGCGGGAGGATGGACCAGTGGCTGCCCGCGCACCGGGCCGCCGACGGCGTCAACGGCCCGTACGTGATGGGGTACTACACCCGGGAGGACATCCCCTTCCAGTACGCCCTCGCCGACGCGTTCACCGTCTGCGACAACTACTTCTGCTCGGTCCAGGGGCCGACCTGGCCCAACCGGCTGTACTGGATGACGGGTTCGATCGGCGCCGACGGGGGCCAGGGCGGCCCGATCATCCAGAACTCCGCGCCCGAGCCGCTGACCTGGAAGACCTACGCCGAACAGCTGGAGACCGCCGGCGTCAGCTGGCAGGTGTACCAGGAGGCCGACAACTACGGCATCAACATGCTCTCGCTCTTCAAGAGCTTCCAGCAGGCCAAGCCTGGCAGTGCGCTGCACCGCCGAGGCATGACGACCCGCCCGGCCGGCACCTTCGAGGAGGACGCGCGCAACGACCGGCTGCCCGCCGTCTCCTGGATCCTGCCGACCAGCTACCAGTCCGAGCACCCGGACTACCTGCCCGCCGCCGGCGCCGACTACGTCGCCGCCAAGATCGAGGCGGTCGCGTCGAACCCCGCGGTGTGGGCCAAGACGGTGTTCATCCTCAACTACGACGAGAACGACGGCCTGTTCGACCACGTGCCGCCGCCGGTGCCCCCGGCCGGGACGCCGGGCGAGTTCGTCGACGGGCTGCCGATAGGCGGCGGCTTCCGGGTGCCGTGCCTCATCATCTCGCCCTGGACGGTGGGCGGTTGGGTCGCCGACGAGGCCTTCGACCACACCTCGGTGCTGCGGTTCCTGGAGCGGTTCACCGGAGTCCGCTCGGCCACCCTCACCGACTGGCGCCGCCGCACCTTCGGCGACCTGACGTCGGCCTTCCAGTTCGACGCCGGCCGGCACCCGGCCCCGCCGCTGCCGCCGACCGCCGAGCAGCTCGACCTGGCCGAGTACGAGGTGGCCAACTACCCGGCGCCCACCTTCCCGGGCGGGGGACAGCCGTTCCCCGTCCAGGAGCCCGGCACCCGCCCGCGCCTGCCGCGCTAGCGCTCGGCCCACCCGGCCGGAGGCGGGTGCCCGCCGGTCGGCCCGGGCCGGGGGCGCGGTAGCGTGCCCGGTCGAGGGAGGTCGGTCGTGGACGGATGGCAGGACGGACGGCGGGACGGACGGCAGGACGGACCGGTCCGGGTGGGCCGGTCCGCGCGGGTCGAGGACGGCGCCTGCCGCCACCTGCTGGTGTGGCGGGCCGGGCCGGGCTGGCGGATGGTCAGCAGCGCGGTGCTCGGCGGCGGGCTGGGCGAACGGTCCTGGGTGCTGAACGCCCAGGTCCGGCCCGGCTACGCGCGGATGGACCCGGCCGAACACCTGGCCGAGCTGGCCGCCGCCGAGGGCCTGACCGGCTCCGGCGTCGGGCTGATGACGGCGGCCGAGGTGGACGACTGCACCTGGGCCGAGGACGAGGGCGTCACCGCCGTGGTCACCGCCGGGATCGGTGTCCCGGTCTGGGCGGCCGACCCCGCCGCCCGGCCGGCCGCCCACCGGCCCGGCACGATCAACATCCTGGCCGTGGTGCCGGCCCCGGTCGCCGACGCCGGGTTGGTGAACCTGCTGGCCACCGCGACCGAGGCCAAGGTGCAGGCGCTGCTGGACGCCGGGTACGACTGCTCCGGCACCCCCTCGGACGCGGTCTGCGTGGCCGTCCGGACCGACGGCGGCGCGGCCGACCCCTTCGGCGGACCGCGGTCGGTCTGGGGCGCCCGGCTGGCCCGGGCGGTCCACCGGGCGGTGCAGGCCGGCGCCGAACGGGACCGGGCCCGCCGCGCCCTCGGGGCGCCCGTGCCGCACCCGGCCTCCGTCCCGCCCTGCCGGGTGCCGGACCTGCTGGCCGGGCCCGATGCCGCTCCGCCGGCCCCGGCGTTGCGCGGACGGGTGCCGCAGCCCGGCTGAGATGCTCTGCCGGTGGAGACGACGGACACCGGCCGGATCGAGGCGTTCAGCGACGGGGTCTTCGCGATCGCGATCACCCTGCTGGTGCTGGAGATCAGGATCCCGCAGGCGCACGGGGCGGCGGAGCTGTGGCGGGCGCTCGGCGCCCAGTGGCCGTCCTACTTCGCGTTCGTGGTGAGCTTCCTGGTGATCGGTGTGGAGTGGGTGAACCACCACACCCTGTTCCGGCACCTGGCCCGGGTCGACCGCACCCTGATGTTCCTCAACCTGCTGCTGCTGATGCTGGTCTCGGTGCTGCCCTTCCCGACCGCCCTGGTCGCGCAGAACCTGCGGAACGGCTCGGCGGCGAACGTGGCCGCGGCCGTGTACGGCGCGGTGATGGTCGGCCAGGCGGTGCTGTTCAGCCTCTTCTGGAATTACGCCACCCGCACCGGCCACTGCTTCGACGCGCGGGTGGACGTGCCGGCCGCCCGGGCCGCCCGCTGGCGGTTCGAACTGGGCCTGGTGGTCTACCCGCTGACCGTCGCCCTGGCCTTCTTGTCCGCCCCGGCGGCCCTGGCCGTGCACGGGCTGCTCGCCCTCTACTACGGCTTCAACCAGGTGCGGGTGCCGCTGCTCGACCGGGCGGGCTGACCGGATGGTGGAACCACGGGCGGGGAGGGCCGGTTGTCGTTACCGTCCAGGGGCATGGACCACGACTTCGACCGCAACTTCAACCACGAATTCGGCACCCGCTTCGCCCGGGACTGGGCGGACGCCTGGAACGCGCACGACCTGGAGCGCATCCTCGCCCACTTCACCGAGGACGTCGTCTTCGCCTCGCCCCGGATCCTCGAACTGATCGGCGACCCGTCCGGCGAGGTGCGCGGCAAGGAGGCCCTGCGGGTCTACTGGGCGAAGGGCCTGAAGCACCTGCCCGATCTGCACTTCACCGTCGAGGACGTCCGGGTCTCGGTCGACACCCTCGTCATCAACTACCGCAACGAGCGCGGCCGGGCCGTCGCCGAGGTGCTCAGCTTCCGCGAGGGCCGGGTCTGCCGGGGCTTCGGCGCGTACGGCCCCGAGGCCTGAGCCGGTTGCCGGTTGCCGGTTGCCGGTTGACGGGTGACCGACGGCGGACGGACCGACGGCGGACGGACGGCGGCCCCGGACGTTCCCGGGGCCGCCGTCCGCACGGGGTACGTCAGCTGCCGTAGCGCAGCGAGACGGTGTCGCCGAGGTTGACCACGGCGGTGCGGTCGGCGGTGATCGAGGCGCCGCCGTCGGTCGACAGCAGCCAGCTCGAAGTACCGCTGTTGGCAACGCCGTTGAGCGAGGTGATCGGACCGGCGACGCCGCTGGCCGGGGTGACCGCCGTGACGCAGCCGGCCGGGCTCGCGGTGGCGGCCGCGTCGAGCACGTCGCCGAGGGTCGCGGTGCTGCCGGTGGGGGTGATGGTGACCGCGCAGGGGCGCGGGTTGCCGGTGCCGTCGTCGACGATCAGGGCGATCCGGGCGGCGGTGCCCGGGGTGAAGCCGGAGGTGGCCACGAACTGCGGCTCGCCCGCGGTGACCGGGGTGGGCGGGGTGGCCGTGAAGCCGCCGCCGGCGACCGCGCGCAGGCCGTCGACCGAGGCGTAGGCGCTGGGCGAGGTGTCGGTGGGCTGGTAGCGGAAGCCGCCGCCGGGGTTGAACTGCTGGGAGATCAGGAAGTCCACCGGGGTCTTCTTGAACGGGGCGGGCGAGGTGAAGTCCGTGCCCTGCGGGTCGAAGCCGCAGGCGATCAGGCCGGAGACGGCCCAGCCGTTGGAGTCGGTGTTCACCCCGTACATCGCGTTGAACGCGCCCGAGGTGGCCATCTTGGCCTTGAGGAAGCCCTTCGCGGCGAGCACCGCCGGGTCGGTGTTGGCCACCCCGCCGACGCACAGCGAGGCCATCGACGCGCCGGTCATGTCGACGTCGCTGGGCTGGCCGAGGGCGTTCGGGTCGCCCGCGGCCTTGCTGTAGTTCCAGCCGCCGTCGGTGTGCTGGTTGGCACGCACCACGGCGGTGGAGGCGTCCAGCAGCGGCTGGGGCACCCGCTGGGCGCCGGCCTGGGTGCGGGCGCCGCCGAGGGCGAGCAGGGCGAAAACGGTGCCGTTGAAGTTTGCGGCGGGGCCGTAGTAGCCGGGCGTGGACGTCTGCCAGTAGGAGACGGCGTCGGCGATCAGGTTGCGGCCGGGGCCGACCCGGGCCGGGTCTATGCCCGCCGCGTAGGAGTTGAGGATGCCGCGCTCGTAGTCGGTGACCACCGGGCTGGCGTTCGGCCAGGTCGGGGCGGCGAGCTGGTTGCGGTAGACCAGGCGGGCGTTCTTGGTGGCGTCGCCGCCGGGGGTGACGTCGGCGGCGGCGGTCCCGGCCGCGGCCAGGGCGCTGAACGCCCACTCGTTGGACAGTCCGCTGCCCGCGTAGCCGCCGTCCGCGCCCTGGAGGCTGCGCAGGTAGGCGACGCCGTTGGTGACGGAGGTGCTGATCTGGGTCGGGCTCGCGGTGGCCTGGGCCGGGACGGCGGTGGCGAGCGCGGTGCCGGCCGCGGCCAGGGCGGCGACGGCGGTGGCGAGGCCGCGGTGGAGGGTGCGGGTCATGGAAGGGCTCCTGGGGGGTGAGGGGCCCCGACCGTGCCCGGTGCGTCGGCGGTTTCGGCGTCGGCGCGAGGGCGGCCGACGCCCGGATCGCGTGGACGGACTTCCGCGGAACAGTGCGGCCGCCGGGCATCCGGGCTCGCGGGGGAGGCAGTGCCGCCCCGCACACCGTTGCGCGTCAGCCCCGGATTTCCACCGGGTTCCCCCGCTCGGCCGAGCCGGGACCTTACCGCATCGAATTCGAACGAGCCGTGACGTAGACGATATGACGAATCGTTGACCTCGCTGGTCCGGCCATGGTCTGATGAAGCGTTTTTCCTCCAGGGGAGTCAGGGGAAGCCGGTTCGAATCCGGCGCTGTCCCGCAACCGTGTGCCCGTACCGACGAGTTCAGTCGACTCGTCCCGGCGGGCGAGCCGGAATGCCTGCGCCATGGAGTACGCACGAGCGTCGTCGAGGACTGCGACGCGGTACGGCCCACCCCTGCCCCGGGGTGCCCTGCTGCGCACCCGTGTCCCCGCCGACGCCGCAGTCGACAGGGGAGTTCGTTCCGTGCCGGTCCACAGACACCGTCCCACCGTGTGGCGGCGAGGAACCGCCGCCTCCGCGGCCGCCGCCGCGCTCGCGCTGACCGCGGGCAGCCTGGCCCTGGTGGCCCTGCCCGGGACCGCCGCCCACGCGGACCCGCTGGAGCAGTGCACGGCGACCTCCGGGGCCGTCGTCGCGGTCGACTTCGGCCCGTTCGGCGGCGGCGTGGTCCGCGGCTGCGACGCCCACCCCACCACCGGGATGAACCTGCTGCACAACGGCGGGTTCAGCACCGCCGGCACGGCGCACGACGGCCCCGCCTTCGTCTGCCGACTCGGCAACCCGGCCTTCCACGACGGCACCCAGTACCCCACGCCGGACAAGGAGTCCTGCGTCAACACCCCGCAGGCGACCGGCTATTGGTCGTACTGGATCGCCCCGGTCGGCCAGGACCACTGGTCGTACGCCACGCTCGGCGCGATGTCGCAGAAGCCCGCGCCCGGCGAGGTCGAGGCCTGGGTGTACGGCGGGACGGACGTCGGCGGCACCACCGGCTCCCCGACCTTCACCCCGGACTCGGTCCGGGCCAAGGGCGGGTCGCCCACGCCCACGCCGACCCCCACGCCCACCCCCACGCCGACCGCGACCGGTACGCCGAAGCCCCCCAAGGCCGACCTGCCCGCCGCGGCCCGCTGGCTGGTCGCCCGGCTGACCGACGGCGACCACGTGTACGACCCCTCGGCGAAGGCGGTGGACTACGACGCCACCACCGACACCGCCTTCACGCTGGCCGCGGCCGGCGGGCAGGACGACACCCTGCGCAAGATCGTCGCCTACCTGGCCGCCCACACCGACCAGTACGCCTTCCCGGGCGGCCCCGAGGCGGCCCCCGTCCCCCGGGCCGTCGCCCAGCTGGCCCTGCTCGCCGAGATCACCGGCGGGGACCCGCGCGCCTTCGGCGGACACGACCTGATCGCCGCGCTCACCGACCACGTCTGCACCGCCCAGGGCAAGCTCGGCGCCTGCACCGCGGCCGGGGACTTCGAGGGCGCGACCTATCCCGTCAACCAGGCCCTCGCCCTGCTGGCCCTCGCCCGCTCCGGCACCGCCCTGCCGCCCACCGCCGTCACCCGGCTCACCTCCGCCCAGTGCGCCGACGGCGGCGTCTCCTCCGTGATGATCGCCCCCGGCGACCACTGCGACGGCGACCCGGGCACCACCGCGCTGACCGCGCTCACCCTGCGCCGGGCCGGCGCCGCGCCCGACGCCGTCAAGCGCGCCGACGCCTGGACCGCCGCCCAGCAGAAGCCCGACGGCGGCCTCTGGCCGTACTCCTGGGCCGGCGCGAGCGACACCTACACCACGGCGCTGGCCGCCCAGGCACTGAAGGCGGCCGGCCGCACCGACGCCGACGCGGCCGCCACCGGCTGGATCGCCGCCCGGCAGCTGCCCTCCGGGGGCTTCACCACCGACCCGGCCGCCACCGACGCGGACCCCACCGCCACCGGACAGGCGGTGCTCGCCCTGGCCGGCACCGACCTCGCCGCGCTCGACCACGACCTGCACCGGAAGCCCGACCTGGCCAAGGGCTCGGCCTACCTCACCGACCCGACCCGGCTGATCGGCGGCCAGTACTACGAGGGCTTCCCGGGCTTCGCCGACTTCGGGCTGACCATCGACGGCGCCTTCGCCCTCGCCGCCACCGGCAGCGACGACAAGGCACTGGGCCGGATCGCCGACTTCCTCGACCAGCACGGCAAGGACGGCAACGGCCGGACGGTGGACGACTGGACGAACGTCGGTACCGAGTTCGCCGGCGGCGGCTCGATCGGCAAGACGGCGCTGCTCGCCGAGGTGGTCGGCCGCGACCCGCGCGCCTTCGGCGGCCAGGACCTGATCGCCGCGCTCGCCGCCATCATCTGCACCGCGCCCAGCCAGGCCCCCGACACCGCCTGCGCGGCCCAGGGCAACTACCGCTACGCGACCTCGGTGTTCTCCCAGTCGCTCGGCATCATCGCCCAACTCCGGGCCGGGGACGGCGCCCACGCCACCGAGCCGGTGCGCTACCTGACCGGCCTCCAGCACGCCGACGGCTCCTGGCCGAGCCTGATCCCGGCCAAGGGCGACTCCGACGTGGACAGCACCGCGATGGCCGCGATGGCCCTCGACCTGCTCCCCGACGACCCGGCCGCCCGGCAGGCCGTGGACCGCGCGGTCGCGTGGATCGCGGGCAAGCAGCTCGCCGACGGCGGCTTCCCGGGCGCCTCCGGCGACTCGACCAACTCGACCGCCCTGGCCGTCCAGACGTTCTCGCTGCGGGCCGGGCAGTACGGTCCGGCGATCTCGCGGGCCCGGGACTTCCTGGCCGGGCAGCAGAACACGGACGGCGGCTTCAACGTCGCGGCGGCCGGGCAGCGCGGCTCGGACGTCCGGGCCTCGACCCAGGTGCTGGGCGGGACGGTCGGCACGTCCTTCGGGACGCTGAAGCGGCCGGTGGCGGCGGGGACGCCGCAGCCGAGCGGGTCGCCCTCCGCGACCGCCTCCCCGACCTCCACCGGCTCCCCGACCTCCACTGGGTCCCCGACCTCCGGCGCGAGTTCGACCGGCACCCCGGCGCCGACCGGGACGTCCGGGGCCTCCGCGCCCGGCGTGACCGACGCGCCCCCGGCGGGCGCCGGTGACGGCGGGGCACCGGGCGGCGAGGTCCGGCCGGTGGTGGCCGACGCCGCCGCCCCGAACGGCTCCGGCCTGGCCCACACCGGCAGCGACGCCGCCCTCCCGGCGCTGCTCGCCCTGGCCCTGCTGCTGGCCGGCGGCACCGCCGTCGCCGTCTCCCGCACCCGCCTCGGCCAGGGGCGGCACCGATGAGCCGCCGACAGGGCCTGGCGGCCGTGCTCGGCGCGCTCTCGCTGATCGGCACCGCGCTGCTCGGCACGGCCACCCCGGCCGCCGCCGCACCGTTGCCACTGGACCAGTGCACGACCACCTCCGGCGTGATCCTGGCGATCGACTTCAGCAAGTGGGGCGGTCCGGTGCTGCGCTCCTGCGGCACCACGCCGACCACCGGCTACGAGCTGCTCAACCAGGGCGGCTGGCACACCACCGGCACCGGCCACGACGGCCCGGCGTTCATCTGCCGGATCGGCTTCAGCGGGTACCTGGGCGGCAAGCAGTACCCGACCGCCGACCAGGAGAAGTGCGTCCTCACCCCGCCGGCCAAGGCCTACTGGTCGTACTGGCACGCCGACCCGGGGGACACCGACTGGAGCTACAGCCAGCTCGGCGCGATGAGCTACCACCCCAATCCGGGCAGCGTGGACCTGTGGATCTTCGGTGAGACCAACGACGCCCTGACCATCGGGCGGCCGACCATCCCGGTGGACTCCCTACGGGCCCACAACACCGCGCCCGGCGGTTCGACCACCGGCGGCTCCGGTTCCGGCGGCGGCTCGGGCAACGGCTCCAACGGCTCCAACGGCGGTGGCGGCGGCTCGGGTTCGGGCGGCGGAACGGCGGGCGGCTCCGGTTCCGGCTCCGGTGGCTCGACCACCGGCGGTTCAGCGTCGGGAGGCAGCGGCCACGGCTCCGGCTCCGCCCCGCAGCCCGGCGGCGGTGCCCGGCAGCCCGCCCCCGGCCGGGCCCCCGCCCCGGGCGGCACGGCGGCCCCGGCCGACGGCACCCCGGAGCCGACCCCGGACGCGCCTGCCTCCGACCAGCCGACGACCCCGGCCGCCACCCCCGAGGGGACACCCACCCCGACGGACCCGCCCACGCCGACCGACACCCCGTCGGCCACCGCGACCTCGGCGAGCCCGACCACCACCGTGGTCGACGCCGCCCCCACCGCGGACGCCCCGCACGACTCCGGCTCGGTGCTGCCGCTGGCGATCACCGTGGCGGTCGCCCTCGGCCTCGGCGGCGCCGCCGCGCTGACCGCCCGCCGGCGCCGCCGAAGGGACCGGTGACGGTGACCACCGCCGCCCCGCCCCGGCGGCCGACCGACGCCATCGGCATCGGCGGCCGCCGGGCGCCGCGCACCCTGCACCCGGCCGCCTGGTGGGCCTGGGCGCTCGCCCTCGCCACCGCCGCCAGCCGCACCACCAACCCGCTGCTGCTCCTGCTGGTGCTGGCCGTGCTCGGCTACGTGGTCACCGCCCGCCGCACCGACGCGCCCTGGGCCCGCGGCTTCGGCTACTACCTGTGGCTGGCCCTGGTCGTGGTGGCGATCCGGGTGCTGTTCCGCTGCGTCTTCGCGACCGGTGTCACCGCGAGCGACCACGTGATGTTCACCCTCCCGCACATCCCGACCCCGGCCTGGTACGCGGGCATCGAGATCGGCGGCCCGGTCTCGCTGGAGGCGGTGCTCTCCTCGGCCTTCGACGGGCTGCGGCTGGCCTGCCTGATCTGCTGCATCGGCGCGGCCAACACCCTGGCCAACCCCAAGCGCGCGCTGCGGGTGCTGCCCGGCGCGCTGTACGAGCTGGGGGTGGCCGTCACGGTCTCGGTGAGCGTCGCGCCGCAGCTGGTGCAGAGCGTCCAACGGGTCGCCCGGGCCCGGCGGTTGCGGGCCGGCGCGGGCAAGGGGGTGCGCGCGCTGCGCGGCATCGTGGTCCCGGTGCTGGAGGACGCGCTGGAGCGCTCGCTGAAGCTGGCCGCCGCGATGGACTCGCGCGGCTACGGCCGCTCGGGCACCGCCACCCGCGGCTCCCGGCGGGCCACCGGCGCCCTGATGCTGCTCGGCATGGCCGGGCTCTGCGCTGGAGCGTACGGCCTGCTGGACGGCACCGCGCCCGGCTTCCTCGGCCTGCCCGCCCTGCTGGTCGGCGCCGCGCTCTGCTGCGGGGGACTGGCCCTCGGCGGCCGCCGGGTGCGCCGCACCAGCTACCGGCCGGACCGCTTCCGCGCCGCCGAGTGGGGGGTGACCGGCTGCGGGGTGCTCGCCGCGGCCACCCTGTTCGGCACGGTCGGCTACGACCCGACCGACCTGGTCCCCTCGCTGCACCCGCTGAGCTGGCCCGCGCTGCCGGCGGTGCCGGCCGTCGCGGTGCTGCTGGCGGGCGCGGCCGGGCTGATCGCCCCGCCGCAGGACCGTCCGGTACCGCCGACCGGACCCATGGCACCCGTTGACAAGCACCAGCCCGCCGAGGTTACGCAGTGATCCGTTTCGACCACGTCGGCGTCCGCTACCAGGGCGCCGCCGAACCCGTACTGCGCGACGTCGACCTGCACGTGCCCGAGGGCGAACTGTGCCTGGTGGTCGGCCGCACCGGCGTGGGCAAGTCCACCCTGCTCGGCGCCGTCAACGGGCTCGTCCCGCACTTCACCGGCGGCACCCTGCGCGGTCGGGTCACCGTGGCCGGCCGGGACACCGCCGACCACCCGCCGCGTGAACTCGCCGATGTGGTGGGCGTGGTGGGGCAGGACCCGGTGGCGGGCTTCACCACCGACACGGTGGAGGAGGAACTCGCCTACGCGATGGAGCAGTTGGCGATCCCGCCGGAGACCATGCGGAAGCGGGTCGAGGAGACCCTCGACCTGCTCGGGCTGGCCGAGCTGCGCCACCGCGCGCTGCACGAGCTCTCCGGCGGCCAGCAGCAGCGGGTCGCCATCGGCTCGGTGCTCACCGCCCACCCGCGCGTCCTGGTGCTGGACGAACCCACCTCCGCCCTGGACCCGACCGCCGCCGAGGAGGTGCTCGCCGCGATCACCCGGCTGGTGCACGACCTCGGGGTGACCGTCCTGCTGGCCGAACACCGGCTGGAGCGCGTCGTCCAGTACGCCGACCGGGTCGTCCACCTGCCCGGCGACGGCACCGTGGTGCACGGGCCGCCCGCCCAGGTGTTCGCCGAGGCCTCCGTCGCACCCCCGGTGGTCCACCTCGGCCGGCTGGCCGGCTGGCGGCCGCTGCCGCTGTCCGTCCGGGACGCCCGCCGGGCCGCCGCGCCGCTCCGGGAGCGGCTCGCCGACGTGCCCGTTCCCCCGCCGCGCCGGGCAGCGGTGGCGGGGGAACGGGTGCTGGAGGCACGGAAGGTGGTGGTCCGGTACGGGCCGGTGACGGCCGTCCGGGAGGTCGGTCTGGAGCTGCGGTCCGGTGAGGTCACCGCGCTGATGGGCCGCAACGGCTCCGGCAAGTCCTCGCTGCTCTGGGCCCTCCAGGGCTCCGGGCCCCGCCAGGGCGGCAGCGTCCAGGTCACCGGCCCGGCCCGCGGTGGCCGTCCCGGGAAGGGCGGCGACCCCAAGAAGCTCTCCGCCGCCGACGCCCGCCGACTGGTCGGCCTGGTCCCGCAGACCCCCACCGACCTGCTCTACCTGGAGTCCGTCCGGGACGAACTCGCCCAGGCCGACCGGGAGTCCGGCACCGAGGGCCCGACCGCCCGGGAGATCCTGGACCGGCTCGCCCCCGGCATCCCGGACCGCAGCCACCCCCGGGACCTCTCCGAGGGGCAGAAGCTCGCCCTGGTGCTCGCCGTCCAACTCGCCGCCGCACCCACGGTGGTGCTGCTCGACGAGCCCACCCGGGGCCTGGACTACGCCGCCAAGGAGGCGCTGGTGCGGATCGTCGACCAGCTCGCCGCCGAGGGGCGCAGCGTGGTGATCTCCACCCACGACGTGGAGTTCGTCGCCTCGGCGGCGGACCGGGTGGTGGTGCTCGCCGAGGGCGAGGTGGTGGCCGACGGCCCGACCGCCGAGGTCGTCACCGCCTCTCCGACCTTCGCCCCGCAGGCGGCCAAGATCCTGGCTCCGCTGCCGTACTTGACGGTCCATCAGGTCGGCGCGGCACTGGGGGAGGTCCGATGAGTGCGGCGGCCGCCGTCCGGATCCCGGCCCGGGCCGGGATCGTCGTCGCGCTGGCCGGCTTCATCGGCCTGGTCGCCTTCTGCTGGCCGTTCGTGGTCGCCCCCGGCAAGTTCGGCTCCGCGTACGCCCCGCCGCTGATCTTCGGCGCGCTGCTGGTGCTGGTCATCGCGGTGGTGATCGCCGAGATCTCGGCGGGCGGCATCGACGCCAAGGCGCTCGCCATGCTCGGCGTGCTGTCCGCCGTCAACGCCGGACTGCGGCCGCTGGGCGCCGGCACGGCGGGCATCGAGACGGTGTTCTTCCTGCTGGTGCTCGCCGGGCGGGTGTTCGGTCCTGGCTTCGGCTTCACCCTGGGCTGCACCTCGCTGTTCGCCTCCGCCCTGCTGACCGGAGGGGTCGGGCCCTGGATGCCCTACCAGATGTTCGGCTGCGCCTTCGTCGGCATGCTCGCCGGGCTGCTGCCGAGGGCGCGCGGGAAGTGGGAGATCGCGCTGCTCGCGGGCTACGGCTCGGTCTCCGGCTACCTGTTCGGCTTCCTGCTCAACCTGTCCTTCTGGCCGTTCTCGCTCGACCCGAAGAGCTCCATCGCCTACCTCCCCGGCCTGCCGTTCACCGAGCAGTGGCACCGCTACCTGCTCTTCGACCTGGCCACCTCGCTCGGCTGGGACACCGGCCGGGCCGTCACCACCTTCGTCGCGATCCTGGTCGTCGGCCCCGCCGTGCTGACCGTCTTCCGGCGGGCCGCCCGGCGCGCCAACTTCGAACCCGAGGTGCGGTTCGAGGCGACGGCGGGGGAGCCGGCCACCGGCCCCGATCCCCGCACCGCGGCCCGCACCTGAGAAACCGTCGAGCCGTCCTCCTCCCCTCCCGCCCCGGAAAGGCAGCCATGCCCCTGAGAACCCGCTCCCTCGGCCTGCTCGCGATACCCGCCCTGCTGCTCTCCGCCGCCGCGCCCGCCCTCGCCGACGCCCCGGCCGCCGCCGACACCCCCGCCCCGGCGGCGCACGGCAGGACGACGTTCCGCCCCGACGCCGCCGCGGCCGGCTGGCTGGCCCGCCAACTCGTCGACGGCGACCACCTGGTGACCGTCTACAACGGCACCTCCTACCCCGACCAGGGCCTCACCGCCGACGCCGTGCTCGCCTTCGCCGCCGCCGGCGGCTCCGACCAGGCCGCCGCCCGGGCCACCGCCTGGCTCGCGAAGCCGGAGAACCTCACCGGCTACCTCGGCGACGGCACCACCTCGGCCTACGCGGGCGCCACCGCCAAGCTGCTGCTCACCGCCGAGGTGCGCGGGGCCGACCCGACGGCCTTCGGCGGCGTCGACCTCCCGGCCCGGCTGCGCTCGCTGCTGACCCCGAGCGGCCGCTTCTCCGACCGTTCGCAGTGGGGTGACTACAGCAACGCCTTCGGCCAGTCCCTCGCCCTGCTCGCCCTCCAGCGCACCCCCGACGGCGCCCCGGCCCAGGCCGTCGACTTCCTGGTCGCCGCCCGGTGCGCGGACGGCGGCTTCCCGGTCGCCCTCGGGCAGGCCACCTGCACCGGGGACCCCGACGCCACCGCCCTCGCCGTGCAGGCCCTCGCGGCCACCGGCCGCACCGCCGACGCCCGGGCCGGCCTGGACTGGCTCACCGCCCACCAGGGCGCCGACGGCGGCTTCGCGACCGGCGGCGCCACCACCGCCAACGCCAACAGCACCGGCCTGGCCACCGAGGCCCTGCTGGCCGGCGACCGCTTCGGCGCCGGGCTCAAGGGCTGGAGCCGACTGCTGAAGTTCCAGCAGGGCTGCTCCGCCGACCCGGCCGTCCGCGGGGCCGTCGCCTACGACGCGAGCGGCTTCAACCAGGCCACCGCCGTCCGGGCCACCACCCAGGCCGTCCTCGGCCTCTCCGGCCGGGGCCTCGCCGACCTCAGCGCCGACGGCGCCCGCCCGACCGCCCCCGTCCTGGCCTGCCCGGCCGGCTGACCCCGAACGCTTCGAGAGGCCCCGCCATGAGCACCCACCTCACCCGCCGCACCCTCGGCTCGTTCGCCGCCGTCACCGCCCTCACCGCCGCCCTGCTGGGCACCGGCGCCGTCCAGGCCCCGGCGGCGCACGCGGACGCCTGCTCCGGCACCAGTGGCGTCACCGTCGTGGTCGACTTCACCGCGCTCGGCGGCGACATCGAGACCGGCTGCGCCCCCGGCACCCCCGCCGACGGCCTCGCCGCCCTCACCGGCGCCGGGTTCACGTACGCCTTCCACCCGCGCTTCCCGGGCTTCGTCTGCCAGATCAACGTCCAGCCGAACCCGTGCAACGGCGCCCCGGCCAGCGCCTACTGGTCCTACTGGCACGCCCAGCACGGCACCGCCTGGTCGTACAGCAGCGTCGGCGCGGGCGGCTACCACCCGGCCGCCGGCGACGTCGAGGGCTGGGCCTTCGGCGCCGGCGCCCAGCCGGGCATCACCGCGCCCTGACGGTCCGGGGCGGCGGTGCGGGTCCGGCCCGCACCGCCGCCCGACGGTTCCCCGGTGCCCCGTGGCGGCGGCGTCACCGCCTTGACCTCAAGCGGACTTGAGGTCCTAGCGTGACGATCATGACGACCACCAGCACCCCACAGAACGGCACCGCCACGCCCGGCCGGCGGCCCATCGCCCTGGTGGCCTGGAGTGCCACCGAGGCGATCCTGCGGCACTCGCAAGCCGCCCTGGCACGCATCGACGTGACCCAGCCCCAGTGGTGGGCGCTCAACAACGTCGTCCGCGCCGAGCACGGCCTCACCGCAGCGGAGATCCGCGCCGTGGCCGTGCCCTACGGCATGGGGGCGGAGGTGATCGTCCACGCCGTCGACGCGCTCGTCCACCGGGGCTGGCTCGGCAGCGGCGCGGACGGCCGGCTGACCCTCACGGAACCGGGCCGCGCGGGCCTGGCGGCGGTGAAGGAGCACATGGACCGGGTGCGTGCGGAGATCCTCGGCGACATCACGGAGGAGGAGTACGCGACCGCGCTCTCCGTGCTGCAACGCGTCACCGACAATCTCGCCCAGGGGCCGTCGTGACGGCCGGTCACAGCCGGTCGTCCAGGGCCGTGACCGGCGCGGCCGCCCGGTAGCCACCGGCCCGCGGATATCGTCCGCGTATCGGAAACCGGATACGCCCCGGCAACGCCCCCGCCCGTTGACTGGTGGCATGAACCACGAGCAGGGCACGACGACTATCGCGGACGGGCCCGCGGAGCCGGTGACGGGGGCGGTGCCAGGGGCTTCGCCGCGGCGGGCGGGGCGGCAGCGGGCGGTCCGGGCCCTCGCCCGGCCGGAGCCGTGGCGGCGTGGACCGCTGCTCACGGCGTCGGCGCTGCTGCTCGGCCTGGTCCTGCTGCTGCACGCGGAGATCCCGAACAGCGGCTGGCACCTCGGCAGCCTGCTGGAGAGCGGCCTGCCGTGGCTCGGTGCGTGCGTCCCGCTGCTGCTGGCCGCCGCGCTGTGGCGCCGCTCGGCCGCCGCCGTGCTGGCGCTGCTGCTGCCGGTCGCGGTCTGGCTCCACCTGTTCGGCGGCCTGCTCGTCGACAAGTCCGGCCCGGGCGGCGACCTCACCGTGGTCGAACAGAACGTGAACGCCGACAACCCCGACCCGGCCGCCACCGCGCGCCACCTGGCCGGCTCCGGCGCGGACCTGCTGGCCCTGGTGGAGCTGACCCCGAAGACCGTGAAGGTCTACGAGAAGGGGCTGGCCGAGGCGTACCCCCACCACACGGTCCGGGGCACCGTCGGCCTGTGGAGCAGGCTGCCGCTGGGCGACACCCGGCCGATCGACGTGATGGGCTACGCGCCGCAGGTCGACGGCGAGCCCGTGGAGGGCTGGGTGGACGTCGGCAACCGGGCGCTGCGCACCACGGTGACCACCGACCGCGGGCCGCTGCCCGTGTACGTGGCCCACCTGGGCTCCGTCCGGGTCGGCCTCGCGGCGGGCTTCCGGACGGCCTCGCGCGACACCGGCGTCCGGGCCCTCGTCCGAGCCCTGGCCGCCGACCGGAGCGAGCGGGCACTGCTGCTCGGCGACCTCAACGGCACCCTGGACGACCGCGCGCTGGCCGGCCTCACCGCGGGGATGCGCTCCGCCCAGGACACCGCCGGGGCGGGCTTCGGTTTCAGCTACCCGGCGTCCTTCCCGCTGGTGCGGATCGACCACGTCCTGCTCCGCGGCCTGACGGCGACCGGCGCCCGGGTGCTGCCGGCCGACGGCAGCGACCACCTCCCGGTGGCGGCCCGCATCGCCTGGTGAACCGGCACCGGCCGTCACCCGCCGGACGGGTGGAATGCGGTGGGGTGCGGTGCGCGGCGGCGGGCCGGGCCGGGCGACGGCGTCCACACTCCCGCCGTGAGGCGGACGGTGGAGCCGCCCGGGTGAGGAGGACCGTGATGGATGGTCGGGGCGCGGTGGCGCGGGGCGTGGCACCGGTGGTGGCGGGACTGTTGCTGGCCGGGTGCAGTTCGGCGGCGGCCACCGATCCGGAGGCCGCGCCGACGCCGGACGCCTCCGCCGCCCCGGCCACGGCGCCGCCCGCGCAGCCGGCCCCGCAGTTGACGGCGCAGCAGGTGAACTCGGCCGTGGCGCGGATCGACGGCTACGTCCAGGACGCGATGGCCAGGACCGGGGTGCCCGGGGTCGCCCTCGCGATCGTGTACCAGGACAAGGTGATCCACGCCAAGGGCTTCGGCGTAAGGGAGTTGGGCAAGCCGGAGCAGGTGGACCCGGACACCGTGTTCCAGCTGGCCTCGGTGTCCAAGCCGATCTCCTCGACCGTGGTCGCCGGGGCGGTCGGCGGGAAGGTGGCGAAGTGGGACGACCCGGTGACCGCCCACGACCCGGGCTTCGCCCTGGCCGACCCGTACGTGAGCGCCCACGTGACGATCGCCGACCTGTTCTCGCACCGCAGCGGCCTGCCGGACCATGCCGGTGACCTGCTGGAGGACCTCGGCTACCAGCGGGACTACATCCTCCAGCACCTGCGCGACCAGCCGCTCACCCCGTTCCGGGCGAGCTACGCCTACACCAACTACGGCCTGACCGAGGCGGCGGTGGCCGTGGCCAAGGCCAAGGGGGTGGCCTGGGAGGACCTGGCGGCGGACGTCCTGTACAAGCCGCTGGGGATGGGCTCCACCAGTTCGCGCCGCGCCGACTACGACAAGGCGGCGAACAAGGCCGCGCCGCACGTGAAGACGGACGGCGGCTGGCAGGTCAGCACCACCGAGAACGCCGACTCCCAGTCACCGGCCGGCGGGGTCAGCTCCACCGTGCAGGACCTGGCCCGCTGGATGCGGCTGCAGCTCGCCGACGGGACCTTCGAGGGCCGGCCGGTGATCGACCCGGCGGCCCTGAACGAGACCCGCACGCCGCACTACACCAGCACCCCGGCGCGGGCGCCCGCGGGCACCGCGAGCTTCTACGGCCTGGGCTGGAACGTCGGTTCCGACTCCCGGGGCCGGCTGCGGCTGAACCACTCCGGCGGCTTCGAGCTGGGCGCGGCGACCACGGTGACCCTGCTGCCCTCCGAGCAGCTGGGCATCGTGGTGCTGACCAACGGCCAGCCGACCGGCCTCCCGGAGGCGGTGGCCGAGGAGTTCTTCGACGTCGCCCAGGAGGGCCGGGAGACGGTCGACTGGCTGGGCTTCCTCGGCAAGGTGGTGCCCGCCGCGGCGGCGAGCCCGGTGTCGAAGACCGACTACACCAAGGCGCCGGCCGGCGCCGCCCCGGCCAAGCCGGACTCCGCGTACACCGGGACGTACGGCAGCGGCTACTACGGGCCGCTGACGGTGACCGAGGAGAACGGCGGGCTGGTGATGACGGTGGGTCCGGACAACCTCCGCTACCCGCTCCAGCACTTCGACGGCGACGTGTTCAGCTTCCTCAGCAAGGGCGAGAACGCGGTCGGCCGCTCCGGGGTGACCTTCACCGTGGGCGCCGACGGGAAGGCCGCCAAGGTGGTGGTCGAGCAGCTCGACATCGACGGCCTGGGCACCTTCACCCGGAGTTGAGCCGGCGCCGGTTTTCGCACCGTACCCGTTCGACCCGGCCGCCCCTTCCGGCGGGCGGGTACGCGAGCGAAGTTGTCTGACCAAGTTCGACCGGCGTTCGCCTCCGCGCCCTTCCACCGGCCAGTGCCCAGCCGGTACCTATGTCCCACCCGTGGTGCACCGCCACGGGACCCACCCTCACGCGACCCACGGGACGAGGTACCCCCATGCGACTGCGCTGGAGCCCGCTCGGCGGACTGCTCGCCACCCTCCCGCTCGTCGGCGCCCTGGTCGTCGGCGCCCCCGCCACCGCCCGGGCGGCAGGCGGCAGCGGCAACCTGATCGTCAACGGCGACGCCGAGGCCGGCGGCTACTGCACCAACGACTGGAGCGCCGCCACCACCGTGCCCGGCTGGACGGTCCAGTCCGGCGGCATCAACGCGATGTGCTCCTCGGTCGGCTCCTTCGGCCTGCCGGGCGACGGTCAGAGCGCCGGCAAGGCCTTCTTCGGCCCGGGCAACTTCGGCGACGGCTCGATGGCCCAGACCGTCGACGTCTCCTCGGCGGCCGGCGCCATCGACGGCGGCGGAGTGCACTACAACCTCGGTGCCTGGCTGGGCGGTTGGACCACCTACGGCGGCTACGTCGCGGTCGGCCTGCACTTCCAGGACGCGAACGGCAACCCGCTCGGCGCGACCGCCAAGCTGCCCACCGTCTCGGCGACCGACCGCGGCCTGGCGACCAAGTTCCTCTCCCGCAGCGCCACCGGCTCCGTCCCGGCCGGCACCCGCTCGATCCAGGTCGAGGTGCAGTTCCTCTCCACCACCAACGAGACCGGCTACCTGGACAACCTCTCGCTCACCCTGGACACCCCGGTCGCCGCACCCGCCCCGGTCGCCCCGCCGGCCTCCCGAGTGCCAGGCTACGACCACGTGTTCACCGTGATGATGGAGAACACCGACTACGCCCAGATCATGAACGACCCGGCGGACACCCCGTTCATCCACAGCCTGATGGCCCAGGGCGCCACGCTCACCGACGCCCACGCCGTCTACCACCCCAGCGACGAGAACTACCTGGCGATCGCGGGCGGCGACACCTACACCAAGGGCGCCACCTACTGGCCCAACATCAACTCCCCGCAGCGCAACCTCGGCGACACCGTCGAGGGCGCCGGCAAGACCTGGAAGGCCTACGAGCAGGGCATGGGCACGCCCTGCAACACCACCACCCAGTACGACGCCAAGTACGAGCCCGACGACGCGCCGTTCATCAACTACACCGACATCAGCGGCAACCCGGCCCGCTGCGCGGCCCACCTGTTCGACACCACCCAGCTGACCACCGACCTCCAGTCGGCCGCCACCACCCCGAACTTCTCCTGGATCGCCGCCGACGACTACTACGACGGCGAGGCCTCCGGCAACGGCAGCGCCACCAGCCTCCAGGTGCAGGACGGCTGGCTGAAGCAGACCCTCGCCCCGGTGCTCTCCTCGCCCGCCTGGACCCAGGACCGCTCCCTGCTCCTGCTGACCTGGGACGAGAGCTCGGGCGAGGCCTACGACCACGTCGCCACCATCGCCGTCGGCTCCCAGGGCAGCGTCCCGGCCGGCACCAGCGGCCCCCAGCACTACGACCACTACAGCATCGGCCGCACCATCGAGGACGCCCTCGGCCTGCCGGGCCTGACCGCCAACGACACCTACGCCACACCGCTGAACGCCGCCTTCGCGCCGTCCACCGCGACCGGGCCGACGCTCACCGGCGACCTCGACGCGGTGACGAGCGGCGGCAACCTCACCCTGCGCTACACCGTCCCGACCGCGGGCCAGGCCGGGGCGAAGAACTGGATCGGCTTCTACCCGGCGGGCGTCACCCCGGGCAGCCGCTCCTCGCTCACCTGGTCCTACGCGCCCAACCAGAGCGGCGCCCTGACCTTCGCCACCGGCAAGCTCGGCGGCCCGGGCCGCTACGACGCGTACCTCCTGGCCAACGACGGCTACTCGGTGCTGGCCGGGCCGTTCACCGTCACCGTCGGCTGACACCCGGAGATCCCGCCGCCCCGGTTCCGCTCGACCGTACGGTCGGACCCGGGGCGGCGGCCTGCGCGGGCTCAGGCGGCCGGGAAGGGGACCGCCCACGGCTCGTCGTCCAGCCGCAGGGCGTTGGCCAGGCCCGCGATGGTGCGGTACCAGCCGGCCAGCACGAGGAGTTCCAGCAGCTCGGCGTCGTTGTAGTGCGCGGACAGCCCGGTCCAGGTGGAGTCCGAGAGGTCCGCGGTGTCGTGGAGTTCGTCGACGGCGAGCATCAGGAGTGCTTGGCGGTACGACCACAGCGGCCGGGGTCCGGCGACCGTGGTGGCGGCGAGCTGCTCGGGGGTGAGCCCGGCCCGGTCGGCCAGGGTGGCGGCGTGCACGCCCCACTCGTAGTGGCAGCCGGCCCGGGCGGTGGCGCGGGCGATGACCAGTTCGCGGTCGGCGGCGGGCAGCAGCCCGTGGCCGAGCAGTCCGGCGCCGAGCGCGAACATCCGGGAGGCGAGTTCGGGGCTGCGCTGCAGGACCCGGAAGAGGGCGAGCGGCTCATGCGGCGTTCCCGGCGGCATCCACCGCCGCAGCGCCTGCCGGACCTCGTCGGAATAGGGCGGTTCGAGCGGCTGGATGCGCGGCATGCGGCACTCCCTGGCTTCGGTTCCCGGGCGCTTCTGTTTTCGAAGCACCACTATGATGCTTCGAAAACAGAAGCGTCAAGACCGGACAGAGGAGAACGGCATGGACGACACGGAGGGCCGAGCGACGGCGGGTGCCCCACGCCCCGGCCGGGCGGTGCGCGGCTCCAGCACCGGCCGGCCGGTGATGGCCGCGCTCGACCTGCTGGGACGCCGCTGGACGCTGCGCGTGCTCTGGGAGCTCAGCCGGGCACCCGGCGGCTTCCGGGAGTTGCAGCGCCGCTGTGAGCAGATGTCCTCCAGCGTGCTGACCGTCCGGCTGGCCGAACTGGCCGAGGCCCGGCTGCTCACCCGCGACGGCGAGCTCTACCGGCTCGCCCCGCTCGGCGAGGACCTGATCGCCGCCCTCGGTCCGCTCGACGCCTGGAGCCGCCGCTGGGCCCGGGAACTGGGCTGATCGGCGGGAGTGTTGACGGTGCGGTCGGGCCGGGGAAGACTCCGGTACCCCGGCTCGACCGCACCCCCAGGAACGGACCAGACCCCTTGGACTCCCTGCTGCTCTCCCGCCGCGACCTCGACTTCCTGCTGTACGACTGGCTGGACGTCACGGCCCTCACCCGCCGCCCCCGGCACGCCGACCACGACCGGTCCACCTTCGACGCGGTGCTGGAGCTCAGCGAGACCATCGCCACCCGGCACTTCGCCCCGCACAACAAGAAGAACGACGCCGAGGAGCCGCGCTTCGACGGCGAGCGGGTGCGGATGATCCCCGAGGTCGGCGAGGCGCTGCGGGTCTACGCCGACGCCGGGCTGGTCGGCGCCTCGATGGACTACGACCTCGGCGGCCAGCAGCTGCCCGTGGTGGTCGCCAACGCCTGCCGGGCCTGGTTCCAGGCCGCCAATATCGCCACCGCCGCGTACCCGCTGCTCACCGTCGGCAACGCCAACCTGCTGCTGGCGCACGGCAGTCCGGAGCAGATCGACACCTACGTCCGCCCGATGGTGGAGGGCCGGTTCTTCGGCACCATGTGCCTCTCGGAGCCGCAGGCCGGCTCCTCGCTGGCCGACATCACCACCAGGGCGGTCCCCCAGCCCGACGGCACCCACCGGCTCTCCGGCACCAAGATGTGGATCTCCGGCGGCGACCACGAGCTCAGCGAGAACATCGTCCACCTGGTGCTGGCCAAGATCCCCGGCGGTCCGGCGGGCGTGAAGGGCATCTCGCTGTTCATCGTGCCCAAGTTCCTGGTCGGCGAGGACGGCACCCTCGGCGAGCGCAACGACGTCGTGCTGGCCGGCCTCAACCACAAGATGGGCTACCGCGGCACCACCAACACCCTGCTCAACTTCGGCGAGGGCCGGTACACCCCGGGCGGCGCCCCGGGCGCGGTCGGCTACCTGGTGGGCGAACCGCACCACGGGCTGGCGTACATGTTCCACATGATGAACGAGGCCCGGATCGGCGTCGGCCAGGGCGCCACCGCCCTCGGCTACACGGGCTACCTGCACGCCGTCGACTACGCCCGCAGCCGCCCCCAGGGCCGTCCGCTCACCGGCCGCGACCCGTCCGCCCCGCAGGTCCCGATCATCGAGCACCCGGACGTGCGCCGGATGCTGCTGGCGCAGAAGAGCTACGTCGAGGGCGCGCTCGCCCTCGGGCTGTACTGCAGCCGGCTGCTCGACGAGGAGACCACCGCCCCGGAGCGGGCCGACCGGGACCGCGCCCACCTGCTGCTGGACGTGCTGACGCCGATCGCCAAGAGCTGGCCCTCGCAGTGGTGCCTGGCCGCCAACGACCTCGCCATCCAGGTGCACGGCGGCTACGGCTACACCCGCGAGTACGACGTCGAGCAGTTCTACCGGGACAACCGGCTCAACGCCATCCACGAGGGCACCCACGGCATCCACGGCCTGGACCTGCTCGGCCGCAAGGTGGTCATGGACGGCGGCGCGGGCCTGCGGCTGCTGCTCGACACCCTCGCCGCAACGACCGCCCGGGCCAGGGGAGTCGGCGGTGAGGCGGCCGAGCTGGCGGCCCGGCTGGAGCAGGCCGCCGAGCGGATCGGCCGCACCACCGCCCGGCTCTGGTCCACCGGGGACCCGGCCACCGCATTGGCCAACTCCTCCACCTACCTGGAGGCCGTCGGCCACGTGGTGCTGGCCTGGATCTGGCTGGAGCAGTTCCTCGCCCTGGGCGAGGGCGCGGACGCCTTCCACGAGGGCAAGCGGCAGGCCGCCCGCTCCTTCTTCCGGAGCGAACTCCCGCGCACCGAACCGCAGTTCGACCTGCTGGACAGTCTCGACCGGACGGCGGCGGACTGCCGGCCGGAGTGGTTCTGACCGGCGCCGCCACGGCTGGACGGGGTCAGCGCCGCCGGGGGCTGCCGCCGTCCAGCCGGCAGAGGTGGAGCGTCCCCGTCGGATCGGCCGGGTACGAGTGGTCGAGCGTCCAGCCCTGTTCGGCGGCCACCCGCAGCACGACCGCGGCGCCCGCGCCCCGGAAGTGCGGGGTCCGCACGGTGGCCCGGCGCAGCACCCGGCCCGCCCGGTCGAAGCGGTAGTCGGCCCGCTTGCGCTCGCGCGCCAGCTCGGCCCGGAAGCGCTTCGCCAGGTGCCCGCGCAGGTGGCGCTCGTACAGCCGCGGGCTGCCGAGCAGCTCCAGGGCGCGCACCCGCGGCCGCAGCACCAGGGTGAGCAGCGGTACCAGCACGCGGCGGCGTAGCGGGCCCCACGGCGCGCCCGGCTCGGGCACCGGGCCGTACGGGTCGGGGACGCCGAGCCGCACCGGGGGCGGGAGGAGGCGCTGGAAGCGCAGCTCGCCGTCGATGGTCCGGCTGGCCGCCCAGTCCACCGACCAGCCGTGCCGTGCGGCCAGTTGCTCGACCCGGGTCGGGGCCAGCGCCCGGTAGTGGTGGCGTCCGAGCCCGGTGACGGCCCGGCGCTCGCCGTTGGGCGGCAGGTCGGCGGCTCGCCAGCCGCTCTTCCGCTCGGCCCTGGCGAAACGCTTCGTCAACAGCTCCTCGGTGAACGGCTCCCACTCCTCGGGCCGGCCGCGCCACTCGATGCGCAGGCGGCGCCAGGAGAGCCCGGCGCCGGTCGCCTCGAACGGGGCCAGCAGGAGGTCGAGGTCACCGCCGGCACCGCCGCCGCCCACCAGGATCAGGGCCAGGACGGCGAAGGGCAGCAGCACCCCCAGCGGCAGGTACAGGACCTGGAGGCCGAACTGGGCGACCAGACCGATCCGCGACCGGCGCGGAGCCGGCCGGTCGGCGGGCGTGGTTCCCGGTCGGACCGCAGTCCCGGCCCGGGCCGGTCCACGTCTGTCCGAAGCGCCCGCAGGCGAAGTCGAAGGCATCGGTTCCGTCCCCCCGGTCGTACGGTGCCTGCCACAGCTCTGCCCGTCCCCGGCGGCCCCAACCGTCCTGTCGCACAATCGAGTTCCGGGCCTGGGGCGGTCGCGCGCGAAACGCTGCGCAAACGATGCGAGTATCCGGCCGCCCTGCGGCTGCGCCACCGTCGGATCGTGCACCGAACCACCGATCGGCCACTCGTCGGACCTGCCCCCCCGCCTCCGCGCGCGTCGGCCGACCAGCCCCCGGCCCCCCGTCGTAGGCTCGCCCGCGTGACCGTCCCGACCGCCCCCGCCCCGGCCGGGCTGACCACCGGGGCCCTCGCCCGCCGGCTCGGCGTCTCGCCCGCCACCGTCCGCTCCTGGGAACGCCGCTACGGCATCGGCCCGGCCCACCGCGCCCCCGGGCGGCACCGCCGGTGGGAGCCCGACGACGTGGCCGTCCTGGAGGAGATGTGCCGGCTCACCGCCCGGGGCGTCAACCCGGCCGAGGCCGCCCGGGCCGCCCTGGCGGCCGCCGCGGGTACCGCTCCCGCGCTGCCGGCGGCCCGGAACGGTGCCGAGGACGTGAACGGCCCGGCCTCCGGCGGCAACAGCCTCCCGGTGGGAACCGTGCGCCCCGAGTGCCGGGGGCTGGCCCGCGCCGCCGTCCGGCTCGACGCCCCGGAGCTGGCCCGGATCCTGGGCCGCAGCGTCGACGAGCTCGGCGTGGTCGTCGCCTGGACCGAGGTGATGGTCCCGGCGCTCCGGGCGGTCGGCCGCAAGTGGGCCGTCGAGGGGGAGCGCTACGTCGAGGTGGAGCACCTGCTGTCCTGGCACGTCGCGGCCGCGCTGCGCCGGGCCGCCGACCGGGCGGAGCCGCCGGCCGGCCCGGCCGCGCTGCTCGCCGGGATGCCCGGCGAACTGCACGCCCTCGCGCTGGAGGCGCTCGCCGCGGTGATGGCCGAACGCGGCCTGCCGTTCCGGATGTTCGGCCCCGCCCTGCCGTCCGGGGCGCTGCTCGAAGCGGTGCGCCGCACCGGGCCGCCCGTCGTGCTGCTCTGGTCCCAGCTCGCCCGGACGGCCGACCGGGAGCTGGTCGCCCGGGTGGTCCGGACGGCCTGGGGCCCGCAGGGCGCGCGGGTCCAGCCGGTCGTGCTGGTCGCCGGACCGGGCTGGGCCGGCCCGCGCAGACCGCCCGGCACCCTGCGGCCCCGCGATCTCGGGGGCGCCGTCGACCTGCTGACGGACCTGCTCCTCCGCTGAGCGCCCACCGAGCCTCCGCCGCCGAGCTGTCGCTCGAAACCCAGAGAACCCCGACCGCACCCGCTCCGAGGGCCCGCCGATGACCGTCTCGATCGCCCTGTTCACCCAGGACCTGCGCCTGCACGACAACCCCGTGCTGCACGCCGCCCGCACCGCCGCCGAGCAGGTGGTGCCGCTGTTCGTCCTCGATCCCGCCGTCGAGGCGGCCGGCTTCGCCGCCCCCAACCGGATGGCCTTCCTGTCCGACTGCCTCGCCGACCTGGACGCCTCGCTGCGCCGCACCGGCTCCCGGCTGATCGTCCGCCACGGCGCCACCGCCGAGCAGACCGCCCGGGTGGCCGCGGAGGCCGGTGCCGCGACGGTGCACCTCGCCGCCGGGGTCAGCGGCTACGCCCGCCGCCGGGAGGCGCGGCTGCGCGCGGTGTTCGGTGACCGCCTGCGCGTCCACGACGCCTCCGTGACCGTGGTCCCGGCCGGGCGGATCCTCCCGGCCGGCCGCGACCACTACGCGGTGTTCACCCCGTACCACCGCGCCTGGACGCAGGCGCCGAACCGTACGGTGCTGGGCGCGCCCCGGGTGATCCGCACCCCGGAGGGCATCGGCAGCGAGAACCTGGTTGTGTCCGGACCGTTCTCGCCGGCCCTGCCGCGCGGCGGCGAGAGCGCGGCCCGGGCCCGCTGGCGGCGGTGGGACGTCGACGGCTACGCGGAGCTGCACGACGACCTGGCGGCCGACGAGACCTCCCGGCTCTCCCCGTACCTGCACTTCGGCTGCCTCTCGCCCACCGAACTGACCGCCCGCGCCCGACAGCACGGCGGCGCCGGGGCGGAGGCCTTCGTCCGGCAGCTGGCCTGGCGCGACTTCCACCACCAGGTGCTCGCCGCCCGCCCCGACGCCGCCCACCGCGACTACCGCGACCGCGGCGACCACTGGCACCGGGACGAGCGCGAGGCCGAGGCCTGGCGGCAGGGCCGCACCGGCTATCCGATCGTCGACGCCGGGATGCGCCAACTCGCCCACCAGGGCTGGATGCACAACCGGGCCCGGCTGCTCACCGCGAGCTTCCTCGCCAAGTCCCTCCACCTGGACTGGCGGATCGGCGCCGCCCACTTCCTGGCCCTGCTGGTGGACGGCGACGTGGCGAACAACCAGCTCAACTGGCAGTGGGTCGCCGGCACCGGCACCGACACCCGGCCCAACCGGGTGCTCAACCCGCTGCGCCAGGCCGACCGTTACGACCCGGACGGGGCCTATGTGCGGCGCTGGGTGCCGGAACTGGCCCACCTGCCCGGCCCGGCCGTGCACCGCCCCTGGCTGCTCGCCTCCGACTACCCGGACCCGATCATCGCCCCCGAGACCCTCTCGGCCCGGCTGCGCCGGGCCCGGGGACTGGACTGACGGACCCGGGCCTGGGCCGACGACCCCGGGCCCCTGCTGGTGAACCCGGGCCTGGGGAAAGGCCGGTGGGCCGCAGCGAGGCTGCGGCCCACACGGGTTCGGTTGCGGTCAGGGGATGCGGCGGACTAGTTGTCGCTGCCGTCGCTGGCACCGGCGCCGGCGGTGAAGGCTGCCAGGCCGTTGGGGGTGCCGAGGCCGGTCGGACCGTCGTAGCCGGCGCCGGCGGTGCACAGGTAGTCGGGCGAGCAGGTGCCGTTGGCGCCGCTGGTCACGTCGTTGAGCGCGCTGGTGTGGGCGTACGGGTACGAGGCGGGGTTGTCGTTCGCGCCCGGGGTGCCCGCGTCGGCGTAGACGGAGGCGATGATCGGCGAGGAGGCGCTGGTGCCGCCGTAGACGGCCCAGCCGCTGCCGCCGTAGGTCTGGTAGACGGCGACGCCGGTGGCCGGGTCGGCGACGGCGGAGACGTCGGCGATGGTGCGGTTGGAGCAGCCGCTGTCGGTCTGCCAGCTGGGCTTGGGCTCGTAGGCGGAGCAGCCGGAGCCGGTGCCCTCGCCGCCGGAGCTGGTGCCCCAGACGCTCTCGCTCCAGCCGCGGGAGCTGGAGTCGCGGGTCAGCGAGGTGCCGCCGACGGAGGTGACGCCGGGGGAGCCGGCCGGGTACTGGGCGCCGTAGCCGGAGTCGCCGGAGGAGGCGGTGATGACGACGCCGGGGTGGTTGAAGTACTGGCTGTCGGCGCTGGTGTCGCTGGGGTCCTCGGCGCCGCCGTAGCTGTTGGAGATGAACTTGGCGCCTTGGGCGACGGCCTGGTTCACCGCGGTGCCGAGGTCGGACATGTTCGCCGAGGTGGCCTCGACCAGCAGGATGTGGGCGTTCGGGGCGACGGCCGAGACCATGTCCAGGTCGAGGGAGATCTCGCCCGCCCAGCCGGTGTCGGGGCTGGGGTAGCTGGTGCCGCCGTTCTGGTCCATCTTGGTGAAGCAGCCGTTGGCCGTGGTGCAGTCGGGCAGCCCGAACTGCGTGCGGTAGGCGGCCAGGTCGGACTCGGCGTTGGGGTCGTCCTGGGCGTCGATGATGGCCACCGTCTGCCCGGCGCCGCCGTTGGCCGGCAGGTTGTAGGCGCTCTGGAGGTCGCCCGGGCCGAGGCCGGAGGGCGTGGCGTCCAGGGACACCGCGCTGTGCGCGAAGGCGTGCGGCTGGACGACGTCGGTGCGCACCAGGGCCTGGCAGGCCATCAGGTGGGGGTCGGCCGGCTGGGCGCAGACGCGCTTGGCACTCACCTGGCCGGTGGCGCTGTCGGCGGCGCCGGCGGGGGCCGCCAGCGCGAGACCGGCGGCCACCACGGCGCCGACCGCGAGGGTCGCGGTGGTGGCGCGGAGCCGGCCGTGCCGGATGGGGGAAAGGAAGCTGTGCATGCGGAGCCCTCCCGGAGGGGGTCGGGCCCTGGGCGTGCGGGCGAGGCCGTCGTGCGACGGCGGGTCGGGGTGCAGGCCCGGGGTGTGAGGGGGATGAGCGCACGTGCAGACGGCAGTCCTGGCGTCCGGCGGGGCATGGCACTCGGCCCGTGGGGGACCGGGTCGCCGGGTCGGACGAGGGGTGATCGGGACATGCCAATGGGGTGGTGCTGAACCTTCAGGGCGTCAGCGGTAGGAAGGTAGCCAAGCCCGTGGCGGCCGGACAAGGCCGAATCCCGCGCCATGACCGAGGCTTGACCGGGCGGGATCCCGCCACTGGCGCGCCCCCGCCGCCGACCCCGCTGAGCGGCGGTTCACCTCGTACACGGAACGGCCCAGGCCGGTGCGGGCCCCGCCCCGGTCGGCGGTCACGGGGCGGGGCCCGGGGGCCGGGTGTGCGGTCGTGGGCGAACCCAGTGGCCGTCGCGGCCCGCCGGGGAGGGAACGACGGCCGCCGGGGACGGGCCGACGGTTCAGCGGCCGGGGGTCAGGGCGCGCAGCAGCCGTCCTGCCGCAGCGCCTGGCCGATGGCGAGCCAGTCCTGTTCCGGACCGGACGGCCGGGCCGCCGCCATGGTCGGGGTGCCGGTGCCCACCAGGTCCGCGCGCCGGAACACGATGCCGTCCCGCATCACCCACGAGGTCCGCGCCAGGTCCGTGAAGTCGTGGAACGGATCCCCGTCGACCACCGTCAGGTCGGCGAGCTTGCCCGGCTCCACCGTGCCGAGATCGTCCGCCAGTCCGAACAGCCGGGCCGGGGTGGCGGTGGCCGTGCGCAGCGCCTGGGCGGGCGTCAGCCCCGCGTACCGGTGCAGGGCGCGCAGGCCCAGGTGCACCTGGAGGCCGACCGGGGTCAGCGGGGCGTCCGTGCCGAGGGCCAGCTCGCCGCCGTCCGCGACGATCCGCCGGTAGACGTCCATCTCCCGCCGGGCCGTGCGCCGTTGTTCCGGGGTGGTCGCCGTCCGGGCCTGGAGCTGGACGCCGGCCGCGTCCCACGGCGGCATCAGCGCCGTGACCCGGGTGTCGTCGGCCAGCGAGGGGTCGTCCCCGAGCAGGTAGAACGCCGAGAACGGGGTGATGATGATGCCGAACCCCCCGCCCCGGTAGATCTCCTCGACGTCCTGGTAGGAGCGGCCGGTCGGCGAGTAGACCCGGCCGTACTCCTGCCGCTGGGTCGCCGACAGGTGGGTGGTGAGGTCGTGCCCGAGCTGCACCCCGGGCGTCAGCAGATGGCTGCCGACCGGCACGCCCAGCCGTTCGTGGGCCGCCTCGGCCGCCTGGGCCATCATCCAACCGGGCGCCCGCACATAGGTCTTGACGAAGTCGCAGTCCAGCGCCACCAGGCGGTCCAGGCTGCGCCGCAGCCCGTCGGCGGTCCGGTGGGCGCGGCCCATGCTGTACGCCACCCGGCTGCCGTCGAGCAGTTCGCCGGTGGTCAGGAAGCGGGGCCCGTCCAGCGTCCCGGCGTCGATGGACTCCCGGATCCGCGCCTGCTCGTAGGCGAAGCCGCCCAGTGAGGCGGTGCCGGTGACGCCGTAGGCGAGCATGGTGCGGGTCTGCCGGCCGCCGTAGGTGTTCAGGTACGGGTGGGTGTGGGTGTCCCACAGGCCCGGCAGGACGGTGCAGCCGGTGGCGTCGACCAGCCGCTCGCCCGCCCGGCGCGCGCCCGAGCGGTGCGGTTCGACGGCGGTGACCCGGTTGCCGGTGACCACGACGTCGACGTCCTCGCGGACGGACTCGCCGGTGCCGTCCCACAGCCGGGCGGCGTGGATCCGGGTGACGTCGGAGCGCGGCGGCAGGGCGCGGCGGGTGCGCAGCGGGACGGCGACGGTGCTCGGCTCGCCGCCGTCGCGGCCGACCAGCCGCAGCCGGCCCGCCGAGAGGTGGAGCAGCCGGGCGGAGTCGCCCGACCAGGACGGGTGGTCGGCGGCGTCCTCGGTGATCCGGCGGGCCTCGCCGGTGGGCGTGCCGTCCGGGGCGACCGGCAGCACCCAGAGCGCGGAGTCCACCACCAGTGCCAGCCACCTGCCGTCCGGCGACCAGACCGGGCCGCTGTCGCAGCGGTCGGAGATCGAGGTGTCCGGCAGCGGCAGGAAGGACCTCGCGGAGCCGTCCCGGGTGTCGACCACCCGGATGACGTTGTAGCCCTCGCGGAAGCGGTGGTTGAGGCGGTTGCGGTCGCAGTACGCGAGGTAGCGGCCGTCCGGGGACCAACTGGGCCGTCCAGGCAGGCCGTTGCCGCCGAGCGGGGTGGCGAGGCGGTGCTCGGCGCCGGTGCCGGGGTCGACCAGGAGGAGGTTGCCCAGGACGTCCTGACAGGCCAGCCTCGTCCCGTCGGGGGAGAGCGCCGGGTTGAACCGGCCGCCCCGGGCGAGCACGGTGTCGGTGCCGTCGTCCAGGCTCAGCCGGTGCACGGCGCCCAGGCCGTCCCCGCCCTCGTCCCCGTCGTGGGTGTAGAGGACGCTGCGCCCGTCCCGGCTCCACGAGGGCATCTGCACGTAGTGGGCCGGGGTGGCCTGGAGGAGCTTGCGCGGTTGCCCGCCGATCGGCAGCAGCCACAGCGCGTTGAGCGCGCAGAACACGACCGAGCGCCCGTCCGGGGAGAGCGCGGGCAGGTGGATCCCGCGCAGGTCGCGCTCGGCGGTGGAGTCCAAGTCCCGGACCTTGCGCCGGTATTCGGGCCGGTGGACCTCCAGCCGGGCGCGGAACGGTACCTCCCTGGCGCTGTCCAGGGTGGCGGGGCGGTCGGTGAGCCGGCCGTCCGCGAAGTAGAGCAGCCCGCCGTCGGGCGTCCAGCACGGCGGCAGCGGCGAGACGTCCTCGTCGCCGGAGACGACGGTGCCGTCGACGACCAGGGAGGAGGTGGCCGACCGGTAGTCGGAGGTGACGGGGGCGTCGCCGACCAGGACGTGGGCCAGCCGGCCGTCCCGGGCGACCACCGGGCCGACCACGGTGCCGCTGTCCACGGTGCGCAGGACGCTCACCGGGCCGCCCGCGGCCGGGACGGTGGCGATGGTCCGCCCGCCGGAGGCGTCGGCCCGGACGAAGACCACCCGCTCGCCGTCCGGGTGCCAGGACGGGTCGTAGTCCTCGACCTCGGGCTGCGAGGTCAGCCGGGTCAGCCGGCCGGTGGCGAGCTCCACCGTCCAGATGTCGTACGAACTGCCGGCCGCCGCGTCGCCCGCGCGCTCGGAGGAGAAGGCGAGCCGGCTCCCGTCGGGGGACCAGGACACGCCGCGGTCGTCCCACGGGCCGGTGGTGAGGCGGCGCAGGTCCGAGCCGTCGGGGGCCATCGCCCACAGGTGGAACCCGCCGCCCCGGTAGGCGCAGAACGCCACGGTCGAGCCGTCCGGCGACCACACCGGACGGGTCGGCTCCAGCCCGGGGTCGGTCAGCGCGGTCGCCGTGCCGCCCTGCCGCGGCAGCGCCCACAGCACGCCCTGTACCTCGACGATCAGCCGCTCGCCGTCCGGGGAGAGGGCGACGGCGGCGTTGGTGCCGGCGGTGAACTCCAGCACCCTGGCGGGGTGGTGGGCCGGATCGGGGGTGGCGGCGGCAGCCGCGGTCGACCCGCCCGGCCCGAGCGCCGCGCCGGCGCCGGCCAGCGCCGCGGCGCCGATGAAGCCCCGGCGGCTGAGTTCGCGTGCGGTGAGCTGCCGCGCGGCGGGTTCGCGTGCGCTGAGCTCCCGCGCGGTGAAGTCCTGTGCTGTGTCGGTGTCTTGTGCTGCGTTGGCGTCTTGTGCGTTGAAGTCCCGTTCGTGCTCGTCCCGGAGAAACGACACACCCGGCTCCCTTCCCGTCACCAGTGGACCCGCCGCCCGGCCCGGCTCGGCCGAGCCCGGCCGGGGGCGTTCGAGCATTCTCGACATGTCCATTGTCGATCGGGTGTGGTCGTGGAAGGGCCGGTTTCGAACCTTTGGTTCGTCAACAAGTCGACCGGCGTGCGGGATTCACGCCGTTTCCGGGCCACCGCCCGGCGTGTCGGGCCGGGATTCGTCCGGCCCGTCGAGGAGGAGCTCCAGCAGCGGGAGCGCCGTCTCCAGGGCGCGGCACTGCTCGTCGGTGAGGCGGGCGCTGCGGCGGGCCAGCAGGGCGGTGCGCTCGCGGCGGATCCGGGCGAGGGTCTCCCGTCCGTGCGGGGTGGGGGCGAGGAACTGGGCGCGGCCGTCCTGCGGGTCGGGGGTCTTGTCGATCAGCCCGGCGGCGACCAGCGGCCCGACGGTGCGCACCATGGACGGGACGGCCACGCCCTCCCGTGCGGCGAGTTCGCCGAGCCGCAGCGGGCCGTGCTGCTCCACCCGGGCCAGGGCGGAGAGCTGGGCGGAGGTGAGGTCCTGGTCGCCGGAGGCGCGGACCAGCTGGCGGTTGAGCCGGCCGATCGCCAGGCGCAGCCGGACCACCGCCTCGGCGGAGAGTCCGCCGCCGTCCGCGCTCACGCTCCGTGCTCCGGTCCGTGCTCCGGTGTGGGCGGGGCCGGTCGGTCGGTGGCGGGCCGGTCGGTCGCCGGCCGGGTCCGCTCCCGGACCAGCGACGCGGCCGCGGCCACCAGCGACATCGCGATCGCCAGCCAGAACACCACCACCAGGCCGTCGTGGAAGGGCCCCGAGATCAGCTGGGGGAAGAACTCGCGCCCGGTCAGGGTGTGGGCGTTGGCCGCCGGGAGTCGGCCGAGCACGTGCGGGCCCAGCAGCTGCTGGACCGGGTTGTAGCCGAGGAAGGCGGCGAACAGGGTGCCGACCGGCGGCAGCGAGGCGATCGCGTGGGCGTCGGCGGCGGGCACCCCCTGGGCGGTCAGTCCGGTGGTCAGGGTGTGCGGCAGCGAGCCGGCCAGTCCGGCCACCATCAGGGAGAAGAACACCCCGATCGACAGCACCATCCCGGCGTTCTGGAAGGTGGCCCGCATGCCGGAGGCGGCGCCGCGGGCCGCGGCCGGCACGCTCGACATGATCAGCGAGGTGTTGGGGGCGGCGAACAGGCCGCCGCCGAGGCCGTTCAGGAACACCAGCAGGGCGAACCACGGGTAGCCGAAGTCGGTGGGTAGCAGGAGCAGCCCGGCGAAGGAGAACGCCATCACCACCAGCCCGCCGGCCGCGAAAAACCGGGCCCCGGCGCGGTCCGACAGGTAGCCGGCGACCGGCCCGGCGGCCAGGAAGCCCACCGTCAGCGGCACGAGGTAGATGCCCGCCCAGAGCGGGGTGTCGGCGTAGTCGTAGCCGTGCAGCGGCAGCCAGATGCCCTGGAGCCAGATGATCAGCATGAACTGCAGCCCGCCACGGGCGATCGAGCCCAGCAGGGTGGCCGCGTTCCCGCCGGTGAAGACCGGGTCGCGGAACAGCGACAGCGGGAACATCGGCTCGGCGGTGCGGGACTCGACCAGGCAGAACAGCGCGAGCAGCGCCACCCCGCCGAACAGCCCGGCCAGCACCCACGGGTTGGTCCAGCCCATGGTGTGGCCGCCGTACGGCTGGATGCCGTAGGTGATCCCGGCGAGCAGCGCGGTCAGGCCGACGCCGAAGGTGATGTTGCCCCACCAGTCGATCCGGGCGGGCCTGCGCACCCCGGTCTCGCGCAGCGAGCGGTAGGCCCAGACCGTGCCGAGCACGCCGATCGGCACATTGACCCAGAAGATCGACCGCCAGTTCCACTCGGCCAGCAGCCCGCCCAGCACCAGGCCGATGAAGGATCCGGCGATGCCCGCGACGATGTTGACCCCGAGGGCCGTGCCGCGCTGGCGGGCCGGGAAGGCGTCGGTGATGATCGCCGCCGAGTTGGCCATCAGCATCGAGCCGCCGACCGCCTGCACCACCCGCCAGCCGATCAGCCACAGCGCGCCCGGGCCGCCGTGCAGCGGGTCGAGCGAGAGGGCCACCGAGGTGAGGGTGAAGACCAGGAAACCCGCGTTGTAGATCCGGACCCGGCCGTGGATGTCGCCCAGCCGGCCGAGGGTCACCACCAGGACGGCGGTGACCAGCATGTAGCCCATCAGCATCCACAGCAGGTAGCTGACGTTGCCGGGCTGCAGCGGGTCCAGCCCGATGCCGTTGAAGATCGCGGGCAGCGAGATCAGCACGATCGAGGCGTTGACGGTGGCGATCAGGGTGCCGAGCGTGGTGTTGGACAGGGCCACCCACTTGTACCGGGGGTGGTCGGCCGCCATCCCCGTACGGGCCGGGCGCGGCCGCCCGGTTCTGCTGCCGCCGTCGCTGGAGAGTCGTGTCGCCACCGCTGCCTCCTGCTGGCCCCGACCGGCTCGTACGGGCGTGGGGATGGGCGTGGGAATGTCGATAGCTTCCGCCAACTAACGATAGTCCCGGCGCCCGTTCGGCGGGTAGGGCGCGTTCGCGGCCCGCGGGCCCGGGCGGCGGCCCCCGGTTGAGCGCCCCGACGATTCGGGTACCACCCCTGGCATGTCCGACGAGAAGAACCGCTCCGTGGCCGAGGCGATCCTCCCGCTGGTCGGCGGCGCCGCCAACATCCGCTCGGTTGCCCACTGCATGACCCGGCTGCGGCTGGGCCTGGCGGACCGCTCCCTGGTCGACCGGGTGGCGCTCCAGGCGCTGCCGGCCGTCCTGGGCACGGTCGACGACGACACCTACCAGATCGTTCTGGGCCCCGGCGCCGTCGCCGGGGTCACCGCCCAGCTGCGCCGACTGCTGGACTCCGGCGCTGTCGCCGGGAGCGTGGCGCCCTCGGTGCCCCCGGCGGCGCCCGTCGCCGCGGCGTCCGCGGTGCCGTCCAGCGCCGAGGAGCTCGCCGGGCGCGGTGCGCGGATCCGGGCCGAGCAGAAGGCGCGCAACGCGACCCCGGTGAAACGGGCGCTGCGCCGGATCGCCGACATCTTCGTCCCGCTGATCCCCGCCCTGATCGGCTGCGGCATCGTGGCCGCGCTGTCCGGGGCGCTGGCCAACCTCGGCTGGGTGCCCGGGCTGGTCGCCGCGCTGGGCGCGGTCTCCTCGGGCTTCATGTCGCTGCTCGCCGTCTTCGTCGGCTACAACACGGCGAAGGAGTTCGGTGGCACGCCCGTGCTGGGCGGGGCGGTGGCCAGTGTGATCGTCTACGCGGGGGTCGCCAAGGTGGAGGCCTTCGGCCACCACCTCACCCCCGGGCAGGGCGGCGTGGTCGGGGCGCTCGGCGCCGCGCTGCTGGCCGTCCACCTGGAACGGTGGACCCGGCGGATCGTGCCCGCCGCCCTGGACGTCCTGGTCACCCCGACCGTCACCGTGCTGCTCGGCGGACTGGCCGCCCTCTACGGCCTGATGTTCCTCGCCGGGGAGGTCTCCACCGCCATCGGCCACGCCGCCACCTGGCTGCTCGCCCACGGCGGGCTGCTCGCCGGGCTGGTGCTCGGCGGCCTGTTCCTGCCGCTGGTGATGCTCGGCCTGCACCAGGCGCTGATCCCGATCCACACCACCCTGATCCAGCAGCAGGGCTCCACCGTCCTGCTGCCGATCCTCGCGATGGCCGGTGCCGGGCAGGTCGGCTGCGCCGTGGCCGTCTACCTGCGGCTGCGGCACAACGCCTCGGTCCGGGCGACCATCCGGTCCGCGCTGCCGGCCGGACTGCTCGGGGTCGGTGAACCCCTGGTCTACGGGGTGACGCTGCCGCTCGGCCGCCCGTTCGTCACCGCCTGCGTGGGCGGCGCCGCCGGCGGTGCCTTCGTCGGGGTCGCCGGCCAGCTCGGCGACGCGGTCGGCTCCACCGCCGTCGGTCCCTCCGGCTGGGCGCTGTTCCCGCTGCTGGCCGGCCCGCACGGCCTCGCCGCGAGCGCCGCCGTCTACGCGGGCGGACTGCTCACCGGCTACCTGGTCGGCTTCCTGGCCACCTACTTCTTCGGCTTCACCCGCGCGATGCTCGCCGAGTACGACGCCGCCGCCCCGGCTCCCGTCGTGACTGCTCCCGCCGCGACCGCTCCCGAGTGAGGCCGCCCCCGCCGCGACCGCCCCCGAGTGAGGCCGGAGCGCCCGGTCAACGGCGCAGTTCGGCGACCGCGCGGGCGACGACCTCGGCGGCCTCCTCCGGGCGGGCCCGGAAGTGCGGGTGGTAGCGGCGGGTCGGGGCCGGGGCGGCGCCGCCGGTGTAGACGGCCAGCACCCGTTCCCCGGGGCGGATCAGTCCCTGCTCGATCGCGTCCAGGGCGCCGGCCAGCGCGTACAGACCGGCGCGTTCGTGCGGAACGCCGTCGGCGCCCGCGGCGACCGGGACACCGGCGTCCCGCAGCAGGGTGACGGCGCGCGGTTCCAGCTGCAGGTAGCGGGAGTTGGCGAGGGCGCGGACGGTCCCGCGGGACTCGTCGCAGAGCCGGCGCATCCGGGCGACCAGGTCCTCGGTGAGGCTGCGGCGGAACAGCGTCGGTTCGAGCAGCTCCGGCTCGGGGGCCCTGCCGTGGTCCTCGGGGGCGCGGGCCGCCCGGCCGTCGTCGAGGCCGAGCGCGTGGACGAACGGGGCCACCGCCTCCTGCTGGACACCGAGGAAGCGCGGCAGGGCGACGGCCCCGCCCGGCTCGCGCCGGAGCTCGCGCAGCCCCTGGTAGTAGCCGAGCGGCCCGTAGCCGCTGGACAGGGCCTGGACGTGCCAGTCCCACCGCCGGCCCAGCTCGCGGCCGGCGTCCCGGAGGAGGAAGGCGCGGAGCTTGTTCGCCTCGTCCTGGTCCGCCGGGGTCGGTGCGGCGGGGAGGTTCAGCGCGGCGGTGCACTCGGCCAGGACGGCCTTGATCCGCTGCTCGGGCGCGTCGACCTCGACGAACCGCACCGCGCCGGAGTCGGCGAGGTCCGGGGCGATCCGGCGGCGCGAGGCCGGGGGGTGGAGCAGGACGGCGCGCAGCCCGGTGTGGACGGCGTAGGCGGCGAGGGCGTTGGCGGTGTTCCCGGAACTCTGGGCGAGCACCAGCGGCTGTTCGCGCCGCAGGCACTGGGCGACGGCCAGGCAGGCCAGCCAGGCCTTGAAGGTGCCGGTGGTGTTGGCCGTGGAGAGGTCCAGCACGTCGATCAGGACCTCGCGCTGCGGCGGCAGTTGGACGATCCGACCGCCCTCCCGGAGCGCGGCGCGACGGAGCAGTGCGGGATCGGCGGGCAGGTGGGCGGCGTACCGCCGGACGACCCGGTCCTGGGTGTAGATCTCCACGTCGCGGTCCCGTGCTCCCTGCCTCGTGCGCCGGTTCGGTGCGGCGCGTTCGGTGCGGCGCGTTCGGTGCGGCACCTTCGGTACGGCGCCCTCGGTACGGCACCTTCGCTACCGCACCGCGGGCCATCCAAGCGCCGATCAGGCCGCGGGCCGCGCCGACACCGGTGGACGTCACCTGCACGGGTGATCACCGGCTCCAGGGCTTCGCCGGGCGGGTGGCCCGCCGTCAGACTGGGGCGGCCAGCCATCCATCCGGCGAGCGAAGCGGGCGGTAGAGACGTGGACAGTGCGGATCCCGAGCGGGTCACCCGGTTCGTCCGGCAGGAGGTCGGCCGCTATCTGGCCGGGCACCCGGAGGACCGCTACCCGGCCTCCCTGGTGGGCGAGTTGGCCCGGCTGGGCGCCCTCGGCGCCACCGTGCCGGCCGAGTTCGGCGGCGGCGGGTGGAGCCGACGCCAGGTCGCCGTGCTCGGTTACGAGTTGGGGCGGGCCTGGCAGCCACTGGCGGGTCTGGTCGGCACCCATCTGAAGCTGTGCCGGCTGGTGCTGGAACACGGCACGCCGGAGCAGCGGGGCGACTGGCTCGGTCCGATGGCCCGCGGTGCGGCGGTCTTCGCCCGCGCCTACCACGAGCAGGGCCTCGGCGATCCGGCCGGGCTGCGCACCCGGGCGGTCCGTCGGGGCCCGGTCGGCGTGCTGAGCGGCCGCAAGAACTGGGTCACCAACGCGCGGGACGCCGACCGGGTGCTGGCCGTCGCCCGCAGCGGGGCGTCCGCCGTCGGTGTCCTGGTCGACCCCGGGCGGCCGGGCGTGACGGTCGGGCCGGAGCTGCCGAGGCCCGGCATGCTGGGTGTCTCGCTCGCCGAAATCACCTTCGACGACTACGAGTTCGACCCGGAGCGGGAGGTGCTAGGCGGCTGGGGCCACGATCTGACCGGGGCCCTGCGCCGGCACGACGTGACCAGCTACGCGGCCCGGGCCGTGGGGTCGGCGGACGCGGTGGTCGAGCACGCCCTGGGCTTCGTGCGGGCCACGCTGTCCGAGCGGACGCCCGAGGCCCGGGGGGCCGTCCGGCTGCGGGCCGGGGAGCTGGTGACCAGGCTGGCGGTGATGCGGGCGGTCTGGGAGGCGCTGCTCGAACCCGCCGCTGCGGAGGCGCCGTTCGACCCCGCCGCTGCTGCGGAGGCGCCGGGCCGGATCGACTCCGCGACGGCGAAGGTGTTCTGCACCGAGGCGCTGCAGGAGATCGTCCGGGTGGCGGCCGTGCTCTGCGGCGGGGCCGGGTACGCCGCCCCGGACGGCGTCCTGGGCCGCCACTACCGTGACGCGCTGGCTCTGGTGATCGTGGGTGCGCCCAACGACGTGCTGCTGTCCCGCCTCGGCGGGCAGGCGCTCGGGGTCGGGTAGGCCCCCCCGGGGGGGGCGGTGAGGCTCGGGGCGGTGAGGCCCTTCGGACGCGGTGTCGGGGGCCGCTTCGTTATGCCCCCGTGACCTCCGGGTCCGGTGCGATGGGTCTACCTTTGTCGACGCTCGGTCAACTCCACGCCCTCACCCAGGAGTAGCCATGTCCGAAGCCCGTCGGCACGCCCTCGCCGTGTCCACCGCCCTGCTGACCCTGCTGGGCACCGCCGCCCCGGCCGTCGCCGCCGGCGCCCCCACCCTGGTGCAGGCCCCGCTCGCCCACCACGGTGGCGGCCTGCGCAACAGCACCAGCGGCAACTGGTCCGGCTACGCCGCCACCGGCAACAAGTTCACCAGCGTCAACGCCAGTTGGGTGCAGCCCTCGGTGTCCTGCACCGGGGCCGACACCTGGTCCAGCTTCTGGGTCGGCCTGGACGGCGACGGCAGCAGCACCGTCGAACAGACCGGCACCGAGGCCGACTGCTCCGGCGGGTCCCCGGTGTACTCAGCGTGGTACGAGATGTACCCGGCCTACCCGGTCAACTTCAGCAACGCCGTACGGCCCGGCGACCACTTCACCGCGAGCGTCACCACCAACGGCAGCGGCTCCTTCACCCTCACCCTCGCCGACACCACGGCGGGCTGGAAGCGCACCGTCAACAAGACCCTGCGCGGCGCCGCCCTGGCCTCCGCCGAGGTGATCGCCGAGGCTCCGTCCAGTTCCACCGGGGTGCTGCCGCTCTCGGACTTCCACTCGGTGTCCTTCACCGGCGCCGGCGCCAACGGCCGGAGCCTGGGCGGCTTCACCCCGGACGCCATCACGATGGCCTCCGGCGGCGTCACCCGGGCCGCCACCTCCGGGCTGAGCGGCGGCAGTTCCTTCTCGGTGACCTGGAAGCACAGCTGACCGCACGGCTGACCGCACGGAGGCCGCCGCCCCGGCTGGGCGGCGGCCTTCGTCGTCCCTTGGGTCAACGGCCGCTCTCGGCCCGGGACTTGGCCCAGGCGGTGAGCAGGGCGGTCTCCTGCTCCGGGGTCAGGGTCGCGGGCAGCGGCTCGAAGGGCTCGATGTCGCGGGCGGTGTCCGCGACCGGGCGCAGCCGCAGGCCGGTGGCCAGCGCGGCGGCGGAGTCGGCGGTGCGGGTGGCCAGGGACAGCGGGTCGGTGGTCCACAGCGGCAGCGCGCGGTTGGTGAGGCCGGCGGCTTGCAGGAAGTCGTCGTCCACCCAGGTGAGGGTGGTGCCGGGCGGGGCCACGGCGGAGGCCACGGCGTCGAGGAGGTCGCCGATGGTGCCGGTCGCGGGCGTCGCCGCGTGGTACGCGCCGGAGGCGCCCCGGGTGAGCAGGGCGAGCATCCAGTCGGCGAGGTCCCGGGCGTCGACGACCTGGAGCGGGGCGTCGGGCCGTCCGGGGGCCAGTACCTCGCCGCCCCGGGCGAGCCGCTGCACCCAGTGGTCGAAGCGGTGGGTGTAGTCCTGCGGGCCGACCACGTAGGTCGGGCGCACCAGTAGCACGTCCGGGCCGAAGCGCTGTCGTGCGGCCTGCTCGCACTGGACCTTCAGGACGCCGTAGCTGTCGACGGTGATCTCGTCGGCCTCGGGGCCGTCGGCGCGGACCAGCGGGGAGTCCTCGGCGTACCCCGGTGCGTCCGGGGTGTCGTAGACGGCCATGGACGAGACCAGCAGGTAGCGTCCGGCCGCGCCCGGGTCGTCGAGGGCGTCGGCCAACTCCCTTACCTGGCGCGGGAAGTAGGCGCTCACGTCGACGGTGGCGTCCCAGCGGAGACCGCTCAGCACGGACAGGTCCGCGTCGCGGTCGGCGATGAGGTGGGTGGCCTCGGGGAGCAGGTCGGCGCCGGACCGGCCCCGGTGCAGCACGGTGACGTCGTGTCCGGCGGCGAGCGCGGCCCGGGCGAAGTGCAGGCCGACGAACCGGGTTCCGCCCATGATCAGTATGCGCATGGGGTCATGCTCCCAGTTCGCCGCGATCCCGACCAGGGTGTCGCCGGGGCGTTCGGTCGGGGCGTTCGGTCGGGGCGTTCGGTCGGGGCGGAGCCCGGCGGGCCGGGTCAGAGCGCGGCCAGGACGTCCTGGTGCACCCCGTCGAGGACGAAACCGTTGTCCAGCCGCACCCGGAGCGTCACGAGGGCGCCGCGCTCGCGGTGCGCGGCCCACTCCGGTTCCAGCGCGGCGACTTCGCCGGCCAGCCGCTCCCGGCTGGCCGTCGGCATGGTGTGTCCGTAGTCGTCGAGGAGAGCCCTGAGCCGCTGGTACTCGCGCACCCCTTCGCTCTCCGGGAGTTCACCGTCCACCCGCTCGACGGTGCCCTCGGCCCCGGCGCCGAGCGACAGGAACCCGACGACGGCCGCCGACGTCCCCGGCTCCCCGGTGACGGCCTCGCCGATCGCGAGGTCCTCCGTCAGCCTGACGCGTCGGCCTGCCTCCCAGGTCATCCGTGCACTGCCTCTCGTCCGCTCCGTGCCGTGGCGGGGTCCGCCGACGGTCCGGCCATTATCCGCCGACCGGTCCGGGCCGGTGCACGCCGGCTCAGCGCAGCCCGAGGCAGGGCAGCCAGGTCCGCGCGGCGTCGTGGTCCGCGGTGAGCAGGGCGCACAGCGGGCCGGCCGCCCCGCCGAGCAGGCCCATGCAGGTCGCGCCGAGGGCCGCCACCTCGGGCAGGCGGGTCCGCAGGTGGGTGAGCAGCCGGGCCCGCAGCGCGGCCGCGGCGGGCAGGGCGGCGTGCCGGGCGAAGGCGTCGGCCACCGCCAGGACGCCGGAGGCCCCGTGGCACAGGGCCAGCAGGTCGCTCGGGCGGTCGCCGAACAGGTGGAACCGCTCGTCGTAGCGTTCGGCGAGCGAGGTGAAGGCCGCGGCGGCCCAGTCGGCGGTCTCCCGGTCGCCCAGCGCGTCGGCGGCGTCCCACAGCGCCCAGGACACACCGGGCGTGCCGTAGCACCAGGCCTGGCGGGCGCGGGCTCCGGCGGGCGGCGGGGCGTCGTCGAGCCCGGCGCCGTCCCAGGTGCGGATGGAGCGGGCGTCGTCGAAGGACTGCCGCACCAGCCACCGGGTCGCACGGCCCAGGGCGGACGCCAGCCCGGGCGCCGGTCCGAGTCGGCGCAGCGCGGCGGTGAGGGCGGTGACGACGCCCGCGACGCCGTGGCCCGTGCCGGTGTTGATCCGGCCGTCGAGCCAGCCCAGGTTCGGATGGCCGGCGTACTGTCCGGTGCGCAGCCGGGGCAGCGCGTCGACGTCGCACAGCCCGGTCAAGTGGTCCGCGAACGGGCCGAGTTGGGCCGGCGTGGGGCCGGCGCCCGCGGTCAGGGCGAGCAGCGTGCCCGAGGGGCCGACGATGAGGTCGTAGTCCGGGAAGGCGACCTGCTCGCGGCGGTGGCCGAGGGTCGGCGCGGTGCGGACCAGGTGGTCGCGGAGCCGGTCGGCGACCGGGGTCAGGCCCGGGTGGACCCCGGCGCCCAGGCGCAGGCCCACCAGCGTTCCGGCCAGCCCGCCGTCGTACAACCCGCAGTGGGCGGGCCCCCGGCCGGCGTCGCGGGCCCACACCGCCACGGCCCGGGCCGCGGACCGCTCGGCCTCCGGATCACCGGTGGCGTACAGCAGGGCGGCCAGGACGGGGACGCCCGGGTCGGAGGGGAGTTCGGCGCCCGCCGGTTCCGTGCGGGGCCGGGCCGACCAGGCGTCGAGGAGCCGGACGGCGAGTCGGCTGGCGGCGGTGCCGGTGCTCTCGGCGCTCGCGGTGTGGTGCGGCACGACGACTCCTCGGGGGGTGCGGGGCGGTACTCCGCCCGGCGGCTGACGTGGGCCGGGGGCCGTCCGGGGGAGGCCCCGGACGGCCTGGGGGTGGTCAGCAGTACACCCCGGTGCAGAGCAGCACCGTGTCGCAGAGCGCGACGGTGCAGAGGCCGCTGCACCCGGCGGTGCTGGCCTCGGGGGTCGGCAGGGTGGTCTCGGTGATGCGGGCGTCCAGGTCGCCGATGAGGGCGTCGAGGTCGGTGAGCGCGGTGATCTCGGGCATGGTCGTCTCCTTCAGGTGCGGTGTTCGGTGCGGGGTCCGGCGCGTGCCGCTCCCTCGTGGGGCCGGGGGGCCGAGGGGGCCGTCCGGGGGTGTGTCCCTCGGACGGCCTGGGGGGGTGGTCAGCAGAGCACCCCGGTACAGAGCGCCACCGTGTCGCAGATCAGGACGGTGCAGACCCCGCTGCAGCCGCCGCTGCTGGCCTCGGGGGTCGGCAGGGTGGTCTCGT